>JAUNJJ010000155.1 GCA_030533325.1 Oscillospiraceae bacterium | reverse complement strand
CTTTGATAAAATATGTATTGCCTGTAATGGATAATGTTAATGATATTGATTCTTGCCTAAATTATATGCAAAAAATCATGCAACCATGTAATCCTCGTAAGTGTATGAAAATTTGTTCGTATTATCCGGATGAGGATGAATCTTTTCTATATTTTCTGTCTGCCAAAGAAAATGAAGGATACCACGATATTCTTGCTTATTTTAAAGCTGATACCGAATTTCACAGCTGGGTAATGCATGAAGTCGAAAAAAGAAAAAAAGAAAATACAGAGATATTAAAATTATACGATTTATATGATAATCAGGGAGGAACACAAAAATGATTAAAGCTATAATAAATGCGTAAAAATGATTTTGGCAGGTGAATTCATTTATTATATACTCTTGCACACTCTTGATTGAAAATATTAAACCCCCAGCTATGCTGAGGAGATTGGAAGAAGACGTGTCGGGTGTCGTGACATAAAAAGCCTCCTGTGATATAATTACAATGGTGTCGCAAGCCAAAGTAAAATCACAGGAGGCGTCCAATGGACAATAAAAGTTTATCACATACAAGGTGGAGATACGGAACATACTCAAAAAGTTAAGTGAATACAAAAAGGTAGAAATAATAGAAGAAGCAGTATGTTCAGATCATGTTCACTTATGTGTAAGTATTCCACCAAAGCTCAGTGTTGCAGAATTCGTAGGATATCTGAAAGGAAAATCAACACTTATGATATTCGATAAATTCCCTGAAATGTCGAGTAAGTGGGATAGAGCATTCTGGGCAAGAAGCTATTATGTGACGACAATCGTCAATGTAAACGAAGAAACAATCAGAAATTATATAAGAGAGCAGGCAGAGGAGAGTAAAGTAGAAGACACTCGTAGAAGATAGAAGTACCTCTTTTGGAGGTGCCAGTAACAATGCTTGCGACACCGCCTTTTAAGCGTGCATGTAGTATAGCCCTTATAGGGCTAAAATCAAACCACCACTTGAAGTGGTGGTTAGTGACTTTAGTAATATTCAAAACTAACGATAACTGTAGTTTAGGACCAAAAAGCCTTAAAGTTAGTCCCAAAATTCCGGAAGTTTTCATATAAAACGGAATGATAAAGCGAGAAATCTAATATATTTTCTCTAAATCATTTACGTTTCCGCTCATTATATTTGTGACAAACTCCTCAAATGTGTCTCCCCATTTTGCACCTATACAACCGTACATTGCATAAAATGCTCCACCAGAATCCATAAATATTTCTGGTGGTCCAGTTGAGATTCCTATTGGAAAAATGTTTGTAGAAAAAAACTTTTCATAGTCATCTATGAATTCGTATTCATATCCATTCTCAATTGGGTCAATAATTATACTTATGTTAGAGATTGAATCGCAATTTGACTTATTCGATTTCGATGGAATAGTAATTTGCAGTCCACCAAATTCTTTTAAGAATGTTATAACAGAATTGGAAGGTATATAACCTTCAGAATTATACCAGTTCAAATAATTATCAATGCAAATATTTCTGCCTTCATGCCATCCGCTAGATAATAATACTTCTTTAATACTATTGTTCATTTGGACAACTCCTTTTGTTATCGGATATGCTATTTATTATGAATATGATGATTCGGACATCAAAGTCATTTTCAAGAAAATAATTTGTAATGAACACGTAATTACATAAATCAGAATCTATTGAGGTCTAAAATCAAACCCTTTGAAATTCAAATCATATGATAAAAAACAACTCTGACTTACGTAATTTCAGCGATTAGAACAGAAAAATTAAAATATTTTACCGTTCTGAAAGAAATTAAGGTTTAAAATAGAATTAAAACAGAAATTAATACTTAATTATAATAAATATGCGTATAAATAATCATTTAAAGTAACTCGTGATTTTGGTGTGCGCCATAATAGTAAATAAACTTATTGAAAATACTCAAAGGTAGCACATTCTTTGGTCATCAATGTGTTCAGCGCGTCTTCGAAACTGTTTCCAATAATGCCGCAACTTCCCTCGTATGCACCGACAATTTCACCAGTATCAGCCATGAAAATGGCGTAGCGCAACTCATCTAAATCTATAGCTTCTGCAATGGGAAAAAGATTGAGATTCATAAAACGATTTATATCACTAATATAGCATTTAGAGTCATCAATATCTGATAGGTCATAAGAATCATCAATGAAGAACAAAGGTGTTATGTAAAATTTCCAATATGCATTTCTTTTTCCGTTACTTCTTGATGTTTCATAAAAAAAGGGAATGCGAAACGTTAGATCGCCAAACTCTTCCAAGACTTTTAATACAGATATTCCTGGAGTGAATCCATATCTTTGATACCACGCCATATAGTTGTCGATGTTAATCTTGCGTCCTCTAAACCACCCTGCATTTAGAAGAATTTCTTCCAGTTCATTATTATCCATTGTGCATCACTCCCAATCTAAAAAGCAACCTATAAAGCCTTTATACATATCTTGACACTGAGAACAAGGAGCATGAAATTCACCTCTATCAGTCCAATGTCTATTGTAACATTTATGGTTGCTTCTTTCAATAGCTTAATCGTTAATTATATTAACAATTCAGAAACTGAAAATTTTCAAAGTAAATGCGATGTGGAAAAATATTCTTGTTGCATTTAGTTTGAAAGTAAAGTGTTAAGATATTCATAATATTTTTTTCTAAAAATACTTGAATGATATTACAAAAAATGATATAATTATCATATGTATTTTTATTAATTGTTCACTATAAAGGTACCATAATTATAGGCTATGGTATTTCAGGGTGATTTTACAGTAAAAATCTCAGACATAACTGAAAGGAAAATAATTTATGAAGAAACTTTTACTTGGAAACGCAGCATTTGCTCGTGGACTTTATGAAGGCGGATGTAAGTTTGTATCAAGTTATCCGGGTACACCTTCAACGGAAATCACGGAAGAAGCTGCTAAGTACAGCGAAATATATGCAGAATGGGCGCCGAATGAAAAGGTTGCTATGGAAGCTGCACTGGGTGCTTCGGTTGCCGGTGCAAGAGCATTCTGCGGAATGAAGCACGTTGGTCTTAATGTTGCAGCAGACCCGCTTTATACGGCTGCATATACCGGCGTAAACGGTGGTCTTGTAATTGCCGTTGCTGATGACCCGGGAATGCATTCATCACAGAATGAACAGGATTCACGTCATCATGCAATTGCCTCAAAGGTTGCTATGCTCGAACCTGCTGATTCACAGGAATGCAGAGACTATGTAATGGAAGCATTCGAAATCTCCGAAAAGTTTGACACACCTGTTATCGTAAGAATGTCAACAAGAATAGCTCACTCACAGAGCATTGTTGACTGTAATGACAGAGAAGAAAGAGAACTTCTCGAATACAAAAAGAATCCGCAGAAATACGTTATGATGCCTGCATATGCAAAGGGCAGACACGTTTTTGTTGAGGAGAGAACAGCAAAGCTAACAGAATTTGCTGAAACATCTTCGCTTAACAGAACAGAGATAAATGAAGGCACAAAGAAGGCTGTAATCACAAGCGGTGCCTCATACCAGTACGCAAAGGAAGCTCTCGGAGATACAGTTTCATATCTTAAGCTCGGTATGGTAAATCCTCTTCCTGTAAAGCTTATTCAGGACTTTGCTGCTAAGTTTGATGAAGTAATTGTTATCGAAGAGCTTGATGATGTTATTGAAACACACTGCAGAAAAATCGGCGTAAATGTAAAGGGCAAGGAGATTTTCGGATTTATCGGAGAACTCTCACAGTCAGTTATTGCTGAAAAGCTTCTCGGAAAGAAGAACGACATCATTTCACTTGATGAGGAAATACCTGTAAGACCACCTGTAATGTGTGCCGGCTGTCCTCACAGAGGCGTATTCTACGCACTTGCAAAGAACAAAATCACAGTTTCAGGCGATATTGGCTGCTATACTCTCGGTGCAGTTGCTCCGCTTAATTCTATGGATACAACTATCTGTATGGGTGCCTCCGTTTCTGCACTTCACGGATTCAACAAGGTAAGAGGAGCAGAGGCTGAAAAGCGTTCAGTTGCTGTTATCGGTGACTCAACATTTATGCATTCAGGTATTACAGGACTTGTAAATATAGCTTACAATGCCACAAACTCAACAGTAATCATTCTTGACAACTCTATCACAGGTATGACAGGCCACCAGCAGAATCCTACAACGGGAATGAACCTCAAGGGTGATCCGGCTGCAGCAGTAAATCTCGAAGAACTCTGCAGAGCTGTAGGTATCAGCAGGGTAAGAGTTGTTGATCCGTATAAACTCGAAGAAACAGAAAAGGCTATCCTTGAAGAACTCGAAGCAGATGCACCTTCTGTAATTATCTCAAGAAGACCATGTGCACTTCTCAAGTATGTTAAGCACAATCCTCCTCTTAAGGTTGATCAGGACAAGTGCAAAGGATGTAAGATGTGCCTTAAGCTCGGATGTCCTGCTATTTCAGTTGAAAACGGCAAGGCAGTAATCAATCATACACAGTGCGTCGGCTGCGGAATATGTTCTGAACTCTGTAAGTTTGACTCTATCGTAAATCAGTAACAGAAAGGAAATATAGACATGGAAACAAAATCTGTAATGATCGTCGGAGTCGGCGGACAGGGCTCGCTTCTTGCATCAAGACTCCTCGGAAATGTTATTCTCGCAGGAGGATATGATGTAAAGGTATCGGAAGTACACGGTATGTCACAGCGCGGCGGTTCTGTTGTTACATATGTAAAATATGGTGAAAGCGTAAATTCACCTGTTATAGAAAAGGGAGAAGCTGATGTTATCATTTCATTTGAACAGCTTGAGGCTGCAAGATGGCTTCCTTACCTTAAAAAAGGCGGAAAAATAATTACATCAGTTCAGAAGCTTGACCCTATGCCGGTAATTACAGGTGCTGCAAAGTATCCTGAAAACCTTATTGAAAAAATGCGGGAAAATGGAATAGACGTAACTGCTGTTGATGCTCTTTCACTTGCTGAAGAAGCCGGAAATGCAAAGGCTTCAAACGTTGTTCTTATGGGTGTTGTTTCACAGAGAACAGACTTCCCTGAAGAACTCTGGCAGAACGCACTCGAACAGTGCGTACCGCCAAAATTCCTTGAACTCAACAAAAAGGCGTTCGAACTTGGAAAAAAGGCTGCAAATTAAAATATAAGCGGCGACAGCTGCTTTGTCATAAAAAAACAGGAGGAAAAATCCAATGGAAAGATACTGGAATCAGGAAATTGAATGTATGTCCCGCGAGGACATGAAGAAACTTCAGGACGAAAGACTTGTGGCACAGGTTAAGCATGTATGGGACAATGTACCGTATTATCGTCAGAAGATGGAAGAGAAGGGTGTTACACCTGATGACATCAAATCAACTGATGATCTCTACAAGCTTCCGTTCCTTTCAAAGGCAGATCTCCGTGACTGCTATCCGTACGGTCTTCTTGCAAAGCCGCTTTCAGAGTGTGTTCGTATTCACTCAACAAGCGGCACAACTGGCAAAAGAGTAGTTGCATTCTACACGCAGAATGACGTGGATCTCTGGAATGAATGCTGTGCAAGAGCAATCACAGCTGCAGGCGGAACAAAGGATGATGTAGTTCAGGTTTGCTACGGTTATGGACTTTTTACAGGTGGTGCAGGTCTTGACGGCGGTTCACATAAAGTTGGATGTCTTACACTTCCTATGTCTTCAGGAAATACGGAAAGACAGATTCAGTTCATGCAGGATCTTAAGTCAACAATTCTCTGCTGCACACCTTCATATGCTGCATATATTGGTGAAGCATATAAGGAAATGGGCTACAAGCCGGAGGACAACTGTCTCAAGGCTGGTATTTTCGGTGCTGAGCCATGGACTGAAGAAATGAGAAAAGAGATTGAAAAGTCTCTCGGAATCAAGGCATATGATATCTACGGACTTACAGAAACAAGCGGCCCTGGTGTATCATTTGAATGTTCAGAGCAGACAGGTATGCACATCAATGAAGACCATTTCATCGCAGAGATCATCGATCCTGATACGGGTGAAGTTCTTCCGGAAGGCGAAAAGGGTGAGCTTGTATTCACAAGTATAACAAAGGAAGCATTCCCGCTTCTCAGATACAGAACAAGAGATATCTGTGTTCTTTCAAGAAAGAAATGTTCATGCGGCAGAACACTTGTCAAGATGGCTAAGCCTATGGGAAGAAGCGATGACATGCTTATCATCAGAGGAGTAAATGTATTCCCTTCACAGATTGAAACAGTGCTTATCGCACAGGGATATCCGCCGAACTACCAGATTGAAATTGACAGAGTAAACAACACAGATACGTTTGATATCTATGTTGAAATGACAGCTGAACAGTTCTCTGATACAGTTAAGGATGTACAGAAGAAGGAAGCTGAACTTGTCGGAGCAATCAAAACTATTCTTGGAATTAACCCTAAGGTACATCTTGTTTCACCTAAGACAATCGCAAGAAGTGAAGGCAAGGCTGTAAGAGTTATCGACAAGAGAAAGCTCGTATAATAAAAAATATTTGTATTAAAGCTAAGGAGGATTATTGTTATGGCATCAGAAATCAGACAGTTATCTGTTTTTATTGAAAACAAACCGGGAAGACTTTCAAAAGTATTAAAGCTGATAGGGGAATCTGGCATTGATATCAAGGCAATGAATATTGCTGATACAAATGACTTTGGTATCCTCAGACTTATTTTGAGCGACGTTGACAAGGCAGCTTCACTCCTTAAGGAGAAGGAATATGCTGTAACAATTACAAACGTTATAGCAGCTGACGTTGAAAATACTCCTGGCGGACTTGCAGGTGCGCTCAGTGTTCTTGATACTGAAGGTGTAAGTGTTGAATATATGTATGCTTCACTTTCAGGTACAGGGGAGGCTGCGCATGTTGTTATAAGAGTTGATGATAATGAGAAGGCTTCAGAGGCTCTTACTGCGAAGGGGTATAAGCTTATAGGTGATGCGGATATTAAGTGATCAGTGACTTTTTGTTTTGAGATATAACGGTTAAGTTATACTGAAGGGTTTTGCTTGCAGGGCTTTGCGGTCGCCCTGCACCTTCGCCCTGCACA
>JAUNJJ010000154.1 GCA_030533325.1 Oscillospiraceae bacterium | reverse complement strand
AATTTTTTCTGAATTATTTTTTTATTCTGGATAGTGTATGGCCACAACAAACATTCCGTCCTGTTCATAGATATCTGTAATGCCGTTAAGTTCATTTACAGTGTCTTTCACAGATCTCATTCCTATGCCGTGTAAACCGGTTCTCTTGCTCGTTTTCAGTTCCGGATTGCTCAGAAGTACAGAACCTGATAAAGTGTTCTTGACAATAATATTATTCATCCCGTTCTCACTGTACATGTATAATTCTATTGCGGGCTCACTCTGGTTGATGCAGGCTTCTATAGCATTATCAAGAAGGTTGGCTATAAGATTTCCGACATCAAGTTCATTTTTTTCATCCGGTGTGAAGAATATGAATGTGCGGACTGATATGTTTTTTTCTTCCGCTGCTGATATTTTTGAGTTAAGTACAGCATTTATAACATCACTTGATGTATTTACAAAAGTTTGCAGATTATTAATCTTCCGGTCAAGAAGTTCGTCCATATATTTCACAGCTTCCGATATTTTACCAGTCTGTACCATCGTGTTTATGTTAAGTATATAATTCTTGAAGTCGTGCTGCACATTGATCATGCTGTTGTAATTTTTGATTGCAGTCTCATTATCGTGCTTCAGCTGTCTTAGCTGCATAGAGAGAATCTGACTTTCAGTGTTCTTTTTATTTGCTTTGCTTATTCTCTGAATTATCATAAATATTATGATTTCCATTATGAGCAGGAGAAGAGAGATAACTGTGACTGCCGGATTGTTGTCTGACAGTATCATAAAGTTAAGTATAAAACTGATAGAAATGACAATTACTGATGTTATGATTATCATAAACCATTCAGCTGCACAGAAAACATATTCTTTTTTTCTGTTTACAACCACGATTGACTGGGTTATCAGAAAGTAAAGGAGTTTTGTTATTATCAGTACTTCAATACGTTCATCGGATGTCCCGCCTGTGATGGATTCCATATCACATCCGAGGACGGAGTTGAAAAGGGAAAGTACCGGAAGATTTATAAATGCAAACAAAATATATGTAATGATGCTCAACAGTAATTTTTCAACATTTCTCCCTTTTAAGAAGCAAACTGAAAATATAAAAGCTACGGAAATTAAGAGTAAAACAAAAACAGATTCACTGAGATGAAATATCAGGTCATAGAGCTCAGTTAAATATGACAGACTGAAGAGAAGAGTACATTTCAGCCATTTGAAATTTTCATTCTTAAAAGAAAAGTATTTTGTAATAAACAGCATTATACAGAAACATTCAATCAGAATAGCTGCATTTTCAACCATGAATTCTGTCACAGATCGTCACCTCTTTTAAATTTTTTGTATTCTTCAACAATCAGGCTGTATTTGTTTCTGTTGATCTTTATTTTTTCATTATTTGACAGCTGTATATAATCTCTGCTCAGGCTAAGTATGTATCTGTAGTTTACAAGATATGTCCTGCTTACAGAGATGAACCCTTTGTCAGCCAGTTTATCTCTGAGACTGGTGAGATTTTCACGTCTGGAGGATATGTTTACAATATCTCTGTTATTTTTGACAAAAAAGATATCGTGATTGTTTGCTGAAAAATAAATTATACTCTTAAGATCTATGGATTTATCACCGTTTTCTGAGCTGTACTCAAAACGATAGCCGTTTGTTTCATGTTTTCTCAGAAAAATACCAATGTACTTGGAAAGGTCTTTTTTGTAATTGTCCTTTGGTATAAATGCTACAGGCATGTATTCAAATGAATCAAATACAAGATGAACCTTGCTTGTAATAAATATTATCTGCGTGTTTGTGCCTGTCATGTTTATTTTTCCGGCAACATCAAAGCCGTCATCGTCCGGAAGCCCTATATCGAGCATGATTAGCTGAAACTCTTTTTTACTGTGACTGTCAAGAACTGATTTTCCGTCTCTGAAATCACATATCTCGCACTGAACGGATCTTCTGCACATTTCTTCGTACACATACCTGCTCAACTCTTTTGCAAACACTTCATCATCATCAACAACAGCAACACGTATCATATAATCCTCCCCCGAAATAAAATATAAAAAAGATATGCGGTTTATGTATAAGTATAGAGTATTTTTCAGAAAAATGCAAGCAGGATGGCGGATGATAAAGGATACGATAAACCTGATATAATGTATATCCTTACAACATCCGGAACGTAAATTGTCCACTTCACGACGCGATTGTCCATTTCACGACAACCCTATTGAAAACAAATTTTCTATACGTTATAATATTAATTAAGAAGAGGTGATGCAGTTGATACCTTATCTTAGTAACACAATAGTTTAAAATTATAATGTGCTAAATCTTATGCAAATAATCTGAATATTTACAGATAAAATAAAGGGGGTTCTCTTAATGAAAAAATCAGCTAAAAGAATAGTATCCGCAATGCTCAGTCTTTGTATGGTGGCAGGTGCTTTTGGATCAGTGTCAGGTAAGACTTCTGAAAATGGAGTTGGAATGAATCTATGGTTGCCTTTAGTTAGTGCTCAGGAGAGTACTGAAAATGATGTTGTACTTGTCAGCGAAGCGAAGGATGGTGCATGTTTCTACTACAAAGATTCAACTAATGGACTTATAATTGATGGTTCTGGTTCTTTTACTATTGAAGAACTGAGCAGTTGTCTGGCACAGAATAAAGTCAACTATATTGTTGTTGGAAAGCATGTAAATATACCGGTAGATGAAGAAATTGCACCAATGAACAACTTTCTGTTAGGGTATTCATATGTTGCTGATTTTTTGTATGGTTATGCTGGAAGTGATATAGAAGATAAGCTTAACAGTATGCTTGACTATATTGTCGAAGTAAAAAATAAAGATAATCCAAACGAAATAGTTAATCGTGAAAGCATTCCTTTTAAAATTAATATAGTTTCTGCTGAAATTAATCCTTGTGATGTAATACCAAAAGAAATTCCATCTGTTCCTGATGAGGTAGAAAACACACTTGGACTTTGCCTGGAAACAGATAGTGGAGTAAAATTTTATTACAAAAAAGCTGATCGTGGATTGATCATTGAAGGAAATGGAGCATTTACTTTAGCTGAATTTGAAACAGTAAAAAAGAATACTGGTTTTAATCAACCAGAGTATATTGTTATTGGAAAAGACGTAGTAATTCCTGAAGACAATCTTATTCCCGAAGGTATAACTGATAATTATATATATTTGAACTCATTCCTTATGCAATGTACGACTATTGATAGGTTTGAGAAAAAGGCATTATGTTCGGTTTACACCTATCCAGGAAGCGATACAGAAAATGAATTCAGTAAAATGATAAAATCCCTAAATGATGCTGATTTTGAGACTGGAGATATTAACTCAAATTGTTTCGAGCTGAATATAATTGGTGATGAAATTAATCCTTACGATATAAAGAAAACATGTGATACAACATTGTTTTTACGTGGAGATATAACCGGAAATGGTATTGTCGATGTAACTGATTTGACAGAGCTTTCGTTATATCTTATAGGAGACAGTAATTTTGACTGCGCTCAGAAGATATATTCTGACATTGACGATGATAATAAAACTGGAATGACTGATTTAGCTCGCTTAAGACAATACATCTCAAAGCTGACTGAAAACTGGGAGGATTATAAGATATATAAATAGGTACATGGTTAAAACTATATTGAACACAAATGATATTTTTATTTTCAGAAAAACAAGTTACTTATTTTCTTTCGTAAAATAGTCGTGTAATAAATCAAATTTATTTTTGCGTTCACTGTAACTCTAATACTCCCATTCATAAAAAATAGAAAATGCAGTTTCCCGGATTTTCGGGGAACTGCATTTTTGATATGACTATTGTTGAGGCGGTTGTGTGATTTGGTTTATATGCAAAAAAATTATTTGCTGCAGAAATCAGCTGATTGAATCTGCGTAACTAATATTGTATAATATTAGTGTAAACAGTGTTCTTTGATTAGTCACTATAGTGATTAACTTCGGTGAGAAAAAGTGGGATGCTCCGGTTACTCTTCATGAGATGTTTGACAAGAATAAGAGAAAGTTTCAGAGGAACAGAGTCATCAGGGAGATGATTCCGGATTATAAATTCATTCTTATTGATCCGCATCAGATGAGTGAGGATGATTTTGAGCGGATGAATACTAATCTTAAAACTGTTCTCAGGGCTATTGCTTACGCAAGGGATAAAAATAAAATCGAGCTTCTGGAGAAGATTGATACTCCGCTGGACAGGATTGAATGGGAGATTATTAACAAGTATACTGGTATGAGTGTTGACGTACCTAAGGAGAAAGAGGTGAAGAAAATGAGTGAAGGACTTAGGCAGTATCTGGAAGAGCGTGAGGCTAAAGGTGAAAATAAGCTTAGCACTTTAATCAAGGCACTTGAAAATGCCGGAAGAAAGGATGATGCATTTAAAGCAGCATCAGATGCCGAATACCGTCAGAAACTGTATAAGGAGTTTGACATAAAATAGGCACTGGTTTGAATTTACTTCAGCTAATTAAACACATCCCACTGGTTCAGCATAGTTGCTGTTCAGTGGGATTTTTTTGTAAATATGATTAGTGTGTAGTTTATTTTTTGTGTTTGCGGATTTTTCTCAGTTATGCATTTCGAGAGAGAAAGCCGGAGCATACATCTCTTTAATCCAGTCTCATCCCTAAGCACCCGCTCAGCTCATTTTTCCTTTGCGTACTCAAGTATATCACCGGGCTGGCAGTCCAGAACTTCACATATTTTCTCCAGTGTTGAGAAACGTACTGCTTTCGCCTTTCCTGTTTTATTTGTTGTACTTATTATATCAACTCTCAGATTATTTATCAATATTTTTCCCAAAAACAAAAACGGCGTTTGAATGCGTTATTTGCACCCAAACGCCGCAGCTTTATATGCAGCTTATCAGTCAGCCACGAGCTTAACCATTACTGCCTTCTGTTCGAAAGTTCTGATCATAATACCGTCAAGGTAACGTGAGAGTACACGTGCTGTATCCTGTACAGGTTTACCTCTGCCAATCTGAAGGTCATTTGCGGAAAGGAACAGAGGATAACCGCCGAGCTGATACATACCTGTTTCAAAAGAAACACGTGTTCTCGTTGAAGCCTTCTGGATAAACCTGATATAATGTATATCCTTACAACATCCTAAGCATAAATTGTCCACTTCACGACGCGATTGTCCATTTCACGACAACCCTATTGAAACCAAATTTTCTATACGTTATAATATTAATTAAGAAAAGGTGATGCAGTTGATACCTTAGAAAAACATTATAACATAGGAATGATTAAAGTGTCAGAATATATTTTTCTATTTTTTGTAAATCGCACCCACATAATTGCGATGTTTCAAGAAGTGAAAAATCACAAAAATGACCTTTTGACACCCAACATAAGAAATCAAAAACATGGAGGGGATTAGTATGAAGAGAAGATTATCATTAGTTTTCGCTATGCTGATTTTGGGTAACAATTTAGCATTAGTGAATGCACAAACAACTGATGAAGCTGAAACACAAATAATTTCAGAGCAAATAGCAACATCATGGGAATGTCGCATTAATGAAAAAGAAACAGTTTATGATGATGACGGAACGTACCTCGGAAAGAGTATTACGATTGAGTTCAGAACAGATCCTGATGAAGATTTTAAACCGCTTAATTACGATGATACTATCGCTGAAGGTATTCTTATGAGCAATTATGAATTACTGGAAGAAAAGTTAATCATGATAAACGGTGAAACCTTAGAGCAAAATAGTGGGTGGAATAATCTTATTCAGAAGTGTCAGAAGAATATTTTACCTGTTGACAAATATCCAGAAGATTCTGATAATGAATTTAACTGGCTGCCATCTACAGAAGAAGAATTTGCTGAATTCCAGGAGAAATATGGTTCGGTTGCACTCATAAACGGATATATTGTTATGAGTGTAGATCCAGAAGAGAATCATGGATTATTATTCAATGAATCTCATGAGGGCACAGCTTCTTATTCAGTAGTAAAATACCATAATGCATGTAATATGGATAATGTTGAACCAGGTTCTTCGTTAAATCCTATTAAGGTTTATAAGATTAATTCGCCTGGAATACTTATGCTATCATGGAAAAAGCAAGAGTATAAGGGAGATAATCTGGAGACTGTGTGGGAGTCAAGAAATTATTATTCTGCGTCGGAAGATCTTACAGTTAAAGAAATATCTGAAGACGAATACAAAAAAAATTACAGCATGGGAAAGGGCGATATTAACGGAGATGATATAATTGATTTAACTGACCTGTCTAATCTTTCGCTTTATCTCTTAGGTGATAAAAGTCTTACTGACACACAAAAAAAAGCTGCTGATGTAAATGGAGATGGTGAAGTCAGAATTACTGATCTTGCAAGACTAATGCAGTATATTTCACGAGTAATAACTTCCTTGTGATAAAAATATTTACTTTCTCATCAAATAACAAATCTTTCATTTATTTACACTGATAAAAGTGCTAATAAGGCTAAGATTGTAAATGATTTAGCACAGGATGCTAACCGTGATGGTAAAGTGGATGTAACTGATATAAGCTGTATTTCAATTGCCATGGGAAATGAGCAATAACAGAACAAAATAATAATTTAGTTGATTTGATGAAACGAGTAAAATTAGAGCTGGAATCTGGCAATCCAATGCAGGCTTAGAAGAAATTTATTATCAAATAGTTAAGTCAAGGGTGCAATCACCGCTTTGCGGAAACCCTTGACAGCACTATTCGATTATGAGTATATGAAATTGTGCCTAAAATGAATTTTCACACTCTTGCAAATAATATGCTTGATATTCATCAAATAATCTGAATATCTACAGGTAAAGAAAAAAGGGGGTTGTCTTAATGAAAAAATCAGCTAAAAGAATAGTATCCGCAATGCTCAGTCTTTGTATGGTGGCAGGCGCTTTTGGATCAGTGTCAGGTAAGACTTCTGAAAATGAAGTAAGTGCATATATTGTACATGATACGCATTACAATAAGGCTAACTACAGAAGCGGTCTGTTTGAAGGCGGGGCTGCATGGAAATATTGCAGGGAGAACAGAAGAATCGTCA
>JAUNJJ010000153.1 GCA_030533325.1 Oscillospiraceae bacterium | reverse complement strand
GAAACGTGCTGTCGCTGAAAAGAAACGAATGGCCGCTGAAATAAAGCGCCTCAAAGCTCAGCTTGCAGCACAGCAGAACGCATAAAAATAAATCACTCCACAGTATTTTCTGTGGAGTGATTTATTTTTTGGGAAATACATTTTTATGACAGTCCATGTGCCCATGTGTTTTGACAAAATCTGTAAGGTTTGATGCATAGTTTCTTTTTTATGGGGAAACAAGAAGGTTTTTCAACATTATATAATCAACTATATTTATAATATCATCTTTTGATAAATCTATCGCCTGACAGTCTGGAATTTCCACCTCCGAATCGAACATATACTGCTGAAGCATTACTAAATCTGCTGCATTTATCTTTCCATCCGCATTACAGTCTCCATTATAATTTTTTTCGTCATCAGTTTCATAAACTCTGAATACTATACATTCGCTGTCCACTCCACCATATTTATTGGATGAAGTTACATATGCCTTATATTCTCCGGGTTCAGTAAAACTGCATTTAAATTTACCGTTTACCATTTCCTCTGTAAGATATCTTTTCTTATTGTAATCTATTCCAATCCAATAAGAAGTCGCTAAATCTGATAAAGCATAAAATTCGATTTCCTCACCTATTACCAACTTGTTTGCAGATGAACTGAGTGTACTTGTGGTAGGTTTGCTGTCTGTAACAGTGAAGAATATATTTTTGCTATCAATTCCTCCAAAGTCATTATACGAAGTTACATATGCACTATAGCTACCCGGTTTATCAAACTTACACTCGAATTTCCTGTTATTCATACTTTCCGTTATGATTCTTTCAACTTTTGTTTCTTCACCATAAGTCCAGTAATCAATTCCAATTGTACATCCTGTTGCAAATTCAGATTCAGCTGTAAATAAAATCGGTTCACCTACTTCGGCTACTGTTCTGTTACTGTTTAATTTACTGTATGTAGGTTTAGAGTTGTAAACAGAGAATGAAATCCAATTACTATCAAAATATCCATAATCATTCCATGCGGTTACGTATGCACCATAATTACCCGGCTCATCAAATGATAATGAAATTTTTCCGTCAGTCATGTTTTCGGTAACAACTCTTGTATCATTCTTGTTCACACCAATACAGTAGCCTGTGGCGGTTTCATCAGAAGATGCCGAAAATACTATTTCTTCTCCGACAGCAACTACAGATTTATTACATGTAAGTACACTTTCTGATGGTTTATCATCATACACTGTAAATCCAATCCACGCACTGTCACAATATCCCTGAGAATTATACGCTGTAACATATGCACCATATGAACCTGTTTTATCAAATTTCAGTGTAATTGTATTTCCTTTCATATTTTCCGTTAAGTATCGGCCCTCGGAATTATCAACCCCTATTGTATAATTCGTTGCATAATCTGAACTTGCAGTAAAAGTTATTTCTTCATTAAGTCCTATCTTAACTTTATCTGCACTTAATATACCGTATGTCGGTGCAGATACTATTACACCATCATAATTCGGCACACCATATCCCAAAATATAGCTATCAGAAATGCTTATGCTTCTTGTTCCAACCTTATCTGAATAATTTCCTTCAATTGCATAAACTGTACTTCCATTGCAATCTGAAACGATCCCTACATGACAAGGACCATCACCGTCATTTGTGTAATAAATTATATCTCCACGTCTTGGAGTATAATTTCCCCCATAGGCTCTGCTTTTTTCAAAATTACCCTGTTTAACAAAAAAGTCTCTTCCAACATAGGTGCCTGCAGTTTTAGGAATAATATTCGTCGCTATCCCCGCCTGATTGGCACACCATGAAACAAATGCATGACACCAAGCATATCCATATCCCGAGGGATCATATCCACTTAGAAGATTCCCATTTTTATCATAAGGATTTAAATATCCATTCCATCTTGTGTATTTTGTCATATTAATAGGTGATTCTTCATAACCAATTTGTGTTTCAGCAACTTTTACAATATCTTCACGCTGATTTCCTGTGTTTGCCCATGTATTTTCATATGCTGCTTCAACAATTACAGGTGATGAAAAAAACTTTGGATTTAAAGCTCCAAGTGAAAGCAACATAAGCGTTGACGTTGTAAAACATATAAATTTCTTTTTCATAAAAGTCATCCTCCGATTTTTATTTCTAATTAAATTCTTTGCATATATAAGTTTACCGATTCATATACTAACTACACCACATCATCTTTATATTATGACTCAAGCGTCAAAAAGGAATTTCCAAATAAATCACTTTTCAAAAATACCACAATTGACGCTTGAATCATGTTATACAAGAATATATTATAAATTAGTCATACTGTTTTCCGTATTCAAACCATGACCAGCCTTTACTATAATACCATTTATCATTGATTTTATATAGATTTCCTTTATAACCATCTGTTGTATACGCTTTATATAATTCGTCTATCATCAAATCAACATGGCTCAGTGTTTCATTAAAATACTGATACTCCTCATCTTCCGCATCATCTTTTTCTTCTATTTTTAATTTTTTCATTGCATCATTGAAATCTTTTGCCTCCAATGCCTCATATAACCAATCTGGCTCAAGTGATTTAAGTTCTTCATCATTACTGGCACCAATGTATTCACCAAATGTTTTATAAAAAATTCTATCCTCTGGTAATCCACTTACTTCGACTAAATAATCCCAGTATTCTTTAGGCATAATAGAATACATTATGTCCTTTTTATCATGGCTCACATAACATGCATTCAAAAATTTTCTAACAGCTTCATCCTCAGTCGAGGATCCGCCTGAATTGCTACCGCATCCACTGAAAGTAAAACATAAAATTATGCACGATAAAATCATTAACAATAAATTTCTTTTCATAAACAACCATCCTATCTTACGACTTATATTTTTAATTAAAAATATACATTGCAGTTATCAAATATCAACTTTTTTCTGTTGAAATATATTACCCATTTCTTTCCCTTGGATAGTAATGGGTATCATAATAATGGCACATACCTCTTCCATTATTTTCTGTGTCATATGAAGCAAACCATCTGCATCCTATGCAGTTTCCACTGCTGAAAATTTCCCCTCCCCATTTCAGTCTCCAACGGCAACATAATTTACATAATCTCCCAGGCATACAAACTCAAAAGTTTTATAAATTATTCAAAATAATAAACTCTTCCACCAATTTTTTCGCCAGGTTTATTATCTTCTGTATAGTAATAACTGTTCCATTCATCTCCTAAATCAAACAAATAACCTTTTTCCTGATACTTTAAATTCGCATATTTTGCAAAGCTTTCATCTACATCATCACTGGTATAATCTATTCCAGTAACTGAATTTGTTTCAAAAACACTTGTACCGTCAAATGAATACCATGTTATTCCGCCAGATCCCATATGTCCATAAGTCAGACATAACTGACCTGTATCTGCATCTACATCAAACGATCTGTGAGAACCGCCAAATCTTCCCCCTATAAGCACAGCCTGATTATTCCTTACAGTATAAAAATCAGTTAAACTGTCAGCTTCACATGTACCTGTTATTGTAATCAGTTCCGGAATTTCGTCCTTATTCATATCATATAACGTATATAAAACTTTAGTAATATCCGGTCTGTCACAGATCCCATCAAGAAAATCCTTATAAACCTTTTTATAGTCTGTTTCTGTACACTCCAACTGTTCGGAAACACCTGTTGATGCAAACTTTACTGGTGTTTTACCTCCATTATTAAGCCTTCTGTATAAACTGTTGATCTCATCAACATATCTTTCAGCAGATGAGCCGGAATACCCATAGACCGTAAAAGAGTCAACAATATCAATATCTCCGTTACCGCACTGTGCAAAAGCTCTGTCATCTATAGTTTTTACATTTTTCGGTATAGTTATTTCTTTCAAATCCGAACAGTTGTGAAAAGCCAGTGCCCCTATTCTCTCCAGTGTTTCCGGAAGACGAACACTCACTAATCCTGACGCTAAAAAACAAGAACTACCTATTCCTGTTATTCCCTCCTGAATAACAGCATGTTTCACATTTGTTGCATATTGATTTACAGGATTCCAGGGCGGTGCTTCTCCGCCATATCCCCAGTCACCGTAATCATATATGTCACCGGTACCGCTTATAATCAATGTTTCAGTTTCACTGTCAAATATCCAGAATGCATTGTCACCGCACTTTTGTAACGACGCAGATTCTTCACTGACTGTTTTGGTACTTACAATATCCGTTTCGGAATTTGTTACAACATCTGTTACTGAATCTGTTACATCATTTGTTACAGATTCTGTTTGTTTCTGTGTCACCTCTTCAGTCAGATGTACAAACTCAGTCTCTGTACTTACAAAAGAAGTTTCTTCATTTGTCTGAACCGTTTCATCTTCCGTTTCGCCGCAGCTGCTGAAAAGCCCGGCAGACAAAATAAGTGCTGAACACAAAAGTATGTATTTTTTATTTACTTTCATTTGTTATTCTCCCAATATTATTGATAATCTTCTATATTGCAATCTGTCGGCCATAATGTACCGTCATAAATTGTAGCCATATTGCAACAGGTTATAGAATCCGGATACTGTATTTTAAGAATACTTACATTGCTGATATCAACGCTAAAAGTTACAGGCAAAGATGATTTATTCATTACAGGTGATGTATACAGCAGTTTTCCGTCTCCGTATATCTCAAAAAAGGCATCTCCATCACACGATTCTTCTTCCTCCTGTACGGCAATAATTCCGCTGAACTGTTTGTACAATTTATTCACATAATACTGAGTGTATCCTCCGCCCTCACCGAACTGAGATTTGGTATATCCCAGACATAAGCCGGAACGATATTTGGTTCCGATATTATCGATTAAACACTCATTCTGATTGACACATCCTTCCTGAGACATTATATTCATATAGGTTATATATATTGGCATATGTTGTAAATATTCACCGGCTGCTTTATTCAGCGATTCATTTTCATCACCTGAAATCTTTTTGGCTTCCTGTATAAGTGAATATGCTACACTGTAATTATTGTTATCCGCTTCACTTTGTGCTTTTTTCATCATATAATCGGCAAACACATCAGGAAATCCATTGAGTTTGTCATTAAGAGCCGAGATACCGAAATCACTGTACATGGTTCTGACGATATCATATGCACCTTCGTAATCCAAAGCATCGAATTTAGATTCAATCTGACTATTTACATCTTCAATAATTGTTTTCTCAAGTTCTGCGCGTAATTCAGATGCAGATTCCTCATCATTATTTGATATAACTGATATTTCATTCCGTGCCTCGATATACTTCTTATCCTTTATCATCTGCTTGATATCGTCAGCCTTTTCTTTCATTTCTAACTGTTTCTGCTCTTCAATTTTAATATTACACTCTTCTAATTTACCCTGAGCATCTTCATAATTTGATTTATCAAGCTGTATAACACATCCAAAATAAAAAGCTGCATTATTATAATCACCTTTATCCAAACACTCAAGTGCTTTTTCATAATTCAGTTCCGACTGATTAATTGATGTTATATCAGCTTTAAAATTAATATAAGATACGGAATCAGTGATATTAACTTTATTTGCAAGCATGTCAACATAGGAAATCATTTCCTTGTCAAATTCTCCGTCAGCATAATCATCCAGAATTACAGAATAAATTTCTGACATTGACTGTGATATGACAAGATTTATTTCGTCCTGTTTTGATGAGCCTTCTACTTTTTTGCAATAATAATTATAAGCATCATCAAACCTTTCTTTTTCGATATATTCTGTAACTTTATTTCCACTGGCTTCACATCCTGCGAAAGTCATCAAAGATGCAATTACACCTATTAAAATCACTGCTTTTTTTACTTTCAATTTAATTCCTCCTTAATCACTTAAAACGTCATAATTATTACAACTTTATTTTTCCTTTGCTTATACCATTAATAATCTGAAAACAGCGAAGGATATTCCCATAATATTGCCTGAATTCCGTTAAAAGTATATTCATGACCTGTATTCAGATCTTCATCTGAAATAACATTCATCGCATCTACGGATAGAAGTTCACATCCATCGCCTTCCGCATAATACCATATATTATCTTTAAAATCGAATCGCTCAAATGCAACAAGCTTTCCTTCCTGCAAATGATAATAAACATTTGACTGCCATGATGAACTGTGCGTACGGCTTTCTGCAAGAACACCATCACCACATATCACCCAGTAATAGCACAGTTCATCACCTATCGCAATAGTGCGAATACTTCCACTATAAATCGTATAAATTTCGCACACCTTATACATGTACTGACCGGACTTTCTCACGATAAAGAGTTCATCCTGTCCATCTCCGTTTAAGTCGTGAAACTTATATCCATAATCAGCTGTATTTCCCGTAGAAGTCTGCCAGGTATTCGAATATTCATAGTTTGTATCTGATATTCCGTTTGGAATAATATTATTCTTATAATTATCAAGAACATTCAAATACAACTCGTTCAAAGGAGAGATGTCTGCATGAATTTCCTGAGATAAATTATCATCGTCATAATACTCTCTTGCTGAAATATTTCCGTATTCCACGGTGCTGTCTTGAGACACAACCTCATTTCCGGAATCCAACTCTTCGTTGCCGGAAGTCAACTCTTCATTATTTGAAGTCAATTCTTCATTAACCGAATCGGAAGTCTCATCGTCCACACCAGATGTTACCGGTAATGTCTGACTTTCCTTAAAACTCTCTGTCTGTTTGGTACTTTCAGTTATTTGCAAATCAACATTAGAACTTTCCAAATTATCACTATCACATCCAGTAAATAATGCTTCTGTCAACACCATCGCAAGCACTGAAATAATTATCCTTTTTCCCATAAGTACATCCTCGCTTACATTTTAATGTATTAATACTCGATAAATAAGTAAAGCGTCAAAAGTCTTTTCCGTTTTTATCAAGTCAACCCATGTAATTGCATTGTCATTCGAAGTTAATTTTCCTGAAAAAGTACTTTTGACACCTGAATTATTAGATAAGTACAGATTTCAGCATAATGAAGTCAACAATGTTTATAACTCCATTGTCATCAAGATCTGCTGCCTCTGAATTTGCTAATTCTGCATCTTTTACACCAAGAAGATATTTTCTGAGGGCAATTGCATCTATAGCAGATATTTTTCCATCGTCATTGCAGTCTCCGGTAATAACAGGCTCGATATAATTTTCTTTAACCGTTATCTTTACCACATTACTCAT
>JAUNJJ010000032.1 GCA_030533325.1 Oscillospiraceae bacterium | reverse complement strand
ATGCGGACTGTCCCAGCCTTCATTGAGAAGGTCGCATGCACAGAGAACTGATATCCTGTTGTCATCATAATCCTGAAGAATCTGTTTTCTGTTCTTAGTCTGACCGGATACACTCTCAGCATTTATACCGTTTTCTCTAAGCATTGAAGCAATTGTGGCCGCATGCTTTACCGACGTACAGAATATCACTGTCGGTTTGTTTTTTACATATTCCAGATATGTATTTACGATAAGTTCATTTCTTCCCGGAACTGACACTGCAGTTTCAAGGTCAAGTGAATTGTATTTGAATCCGTTAATTCTTACATCAGACAAATCAATATTTGTCTTCACACGTATGCAGCGGACCGGAGAAAGTACGCCCTGTTCAACAGCATCTTTAATGTCGAGCCTGTGAGCAACATTTTTAAATATCTCAAGAAGATCCTGACCATCAGCCCTTTCAGGTGTAGCTGTAAGTCCAAGGATAAAATCCGGTTTAAAGTAGTTCAGAATCTTTTTGTAGCTCTCCGCAGATGCGTGGTGACATTCATCAATTATTATATATCCGAAATCTTCCGGTCCGAACAATTCCAGATTGCGCACTACGCTCTGAATACCTGCGCATACCACAAATGTATCTGTATCGTGAGAGTCATCAGAAAACTTTCCCACTGATACACCTTCCCACAGATTTCTGAAATTCTCAATGCCCTGGTCAACAAGTTCTTTCGTATGAGCAAGAAACAGGGTTCTCTTCCATAATGACTTCGCATCAAGTACTCCGATGGCTGATTTACCTGAACCGGTTGCTCCCTGTACAAGAGCAATTGTTTCATTGTTCATTCTCATCCGGGCAAGGTTTTCAAGTGCCTCCTCCTGATGTTCACGAAGCTCAAAAACCTTTCCGTTCTGAGTCGGCATGTCATCGTCTATAAGGAACAGTCTCGGAGACATTCCAAGAAATGTTGCAAGCTCATCCTTAATCAGATCAGGATTATTCAGCTGTGAATCTGTCCATCTGAAAACCTTCCAGCCGTTATGAACCATACTGTTCTGCTTGCAAAGATCATCGGTGTATTTGTGCTCACTGATTTTTGACGGGTCATGCCAGGTTTCACCGTCAATCTCAAACGCTATCTTCCCGTCCTTTGTCATTACAGCGTAATCAATGGTTCTGTGTCTTCCGTAAATATCAAGGAAAGGGTACTGAAGATAAACGTACTGTCCCTTTTCCGGCCCGAATAAATCACAGAATATCTGTATAAATTTTTCTTCCGCTCCGCTGTCTCCGGCACGGTTTGATTCTATTACTGCCAATTATTTCACCCCATTAATCTGTTTGTTCAGGATAAATGCTTTCCGGTTGCCGTTTTAAACAGACGTATAAAATCAAACAGCAAATTATTTATCAACAATTATCCATTGTCCATTTCTGTTCGTACCTTCTCTTACAAGAACATGTTTTTCCTGCAATTCTTTCATATCATTTTGTACTTGCTTTCTTGTCAAGTCCAGTTCTTCCATTATCATTGTCTGCGTAATTGCCGGATTTGCTTCTATTAATCTCAAAATTTCTGCTTTTCTATCATTATCTTTCCTTTTCGGCCCCTTTTTGGCTCCTTTTCATTTATCGCTTGTTTTTTCACAAATTCAAGCGACAACCGGGTTCTGTCCGGATTATAACTTTCCTCAACCACGGGCGCTGACCAGCCTTCATTTTCCCAAACCTGATAAATGTCCGGTATACCACTGCCTGCTCTTTCGCCTATACCAATCATATTAAACATCTTCATTAGCGTCTTGTTTCTTGGATCTGAAATACCTCCGCGCAACATCTGTTTTTTTCCAGTGCGAATACTCCCTGGATTTTCAAAAATTAGCTTGTCCTCTTCCTTCTTAACTACTACTCCGCAAGGTAAGAAATAATCTGTATTTACCAGACAATTAACCAGTGCTTCTCGTACAGCTTTATGAACTGGTGTATCATCAACTCTTGTAATACCTTCAAGCTTAAATGGTTTCTTTATATCTCTTGTAATTTTGTTATTCACCCTGAAGAAGAAATCAAAAATATTACCAGTCCAGTCACCTGAGCTCGACTGTAAACGATCAGTCCATCGAATTGCAGGATCAAGCATTTCTCTGTAATCCAGAAAATACTCCGGAAACTCCCTTACAATATGATATTCTTCACCAAACATTAGCAACCCCGCTGTCGTAGGATGTAATTTACCATCCTCACCATATCCGGCTGCGCCAATTCTCTCAAGATATTCTTCGTCTGGTAAATTATTGAAAACATGTTCTGGTCTGTAGCTTTTGTGATTATTTCTGTATGCTTTAAATGACTCGGTATCAATCACAGAAATATCAAACTGCTCGACTATCTTCATATCTTCCGTCTCTTCAGCAGCATCACGAATCATTGCCTTTATCTCAGCTCTGGAACAATGGTAATCCCCTTCCCAGTCTCTACGATAACTACCGCCAAACAAATCATTGTTTATATAAACCGGTTTCTGATCACGTTTGGCTCTTGGAACATAAACGACAAGAATAGTATCGCCATTAACTTCATATGATTCTACATTTTTATCTGACAATAGGTTAATACTTACCTTTCTGGTGTCATGTATTGTATTCCAGAAGTTTCTCTTCAATTTATCTGTATTCTTTAATCCGGTAGTATACCATGTTCCATCCTTACGTTCACCCACCCCAAGGATGATTACTCCTCCATTTGAATTTGCAAATGAGGAATATGACTCCCATAATGCTATGGGTAATCCGCCTTCTGCCTTTTTCACTTCACGACAGTTATCTTCCTTATATTTATCAAAATCTGACAGATCAAATATTTCAGACATCATTAATAATCCGCTCCTTTCAGTATCTGTTTATTTTATTAGAAACTTATTAAATTCTTTTTAATGACTTCTCAAATTTTGTCAGATACTATATACCATTTTAAATAATTTCTCCCGCAAATTCGGTTAAGGCACAGTGATACCAAATTAATATCGAGTTTCACTATAATTATACCGCAAATCAAACCAAAAAACAATAGAGGCACCTTGTCGTAATACAGTGTACCTCATAATTTAAATTTTTTATTGGAATAAAAAAGTAAAATGATGTCCTCTCACAATTGACTATTACTAAATATTTATGGTATAATTTTATAAACGAAACCCAGACAATTGAAACGGAGGAAAAAATGGAAGAATTTATATTTGAAATAATCGGCGAGATAATTGAAGAAGCGGCCGGATTTGCACTTGAAAAAGCCGATGAAAAAATGAAAAAGAAAAAGAAGCAGAAGAAGGAACAAGCGGCAATGGAAAAAGAAGCGTCTCAGGATGATTATTTCAAAAAGAAACTTTCCAAAGCTGCTCTGAAATAATAATTACACATAAGACGTTCAGAAGTACAGATACTTTTGAACGTCTTATTGAGGAATGCTGTCAAACTTCCTTCATTCGCCTGCACTTTCTCAGGCGGCTCTTTAAATACAAGTTCCGGTTCAATCCATTCAATGGAATGTCCCTCAACCCGTCTTGAAGGGAAGTCATATTCCCGAACTTACTAACAAGCCTGACGATATAAGCAGTACACAAATAATACAGCAAAACCACAGACCTTCCGGGCAACCTGAAATCTGTGGTTTTTAGTTGAATATTTACTCTGTGTAAAAAAGTTATGCCGAAACATTCAGATATTTACCTGTAATTTCTGAATCATCAGGGAGACCAACACTGAACCGCTTATCCTGTTTTGTTCTTGTTACCGTATCCGTCTGACCACCTGACACATAAGGCGTTCCGCATTCCGGACATACAGATGTTTTTAAAGTAACTGTCTGGGACACAATCTCTTTGCCTTCCCTTTCAGCCTTCGCACGGTTTCTGTACACATGTTCATTTTCATGACCGCGCACTCTGGCTGCCGCCTCCTCAGGTGCGATGTTTGACGGTGTCTTGAAAGATACTCCCGGATCATCTGAGCCGTCCTGATACTTGCGGTTTTTGCATGTCTCGCATTCTTCCTTGCCTTTTGTACGCTTCTCAAGGTTTTCGATGCGCTTGTCAAGTGTGTCCAGCTTATTTCGGAGATTTGGTGAATCGTCGTATGAAAGCTGTTTTTTCAGCTCTTCACGCTCACTTCTGTACTCATTAAGCTGCTGTTCCGGAGATTTTGAAACTTTTTCAGCACCGAAAACTGAAGCTGCTGAACCTACCGGTGTTACTGGCATAAGATTACCCCCTTTTCTGAAATATTCCCGTTAGTAGCTTCAAAGCTCTGTGTTGTTATATCTATTTATATATTAACATATTTTTCACGGTCAGTCAATTATAGAAAACAAAAAATATTTTTTTATTTATAATTTCAGTTTACATTTTTTCACACTATATTACTATAATCCAGGATTTTATTTGCTAAATCACGAAACAACCTTATTTTGGAATATATATTCCCTTGTCAATCGCAGTAAGTATTTTTCTCAGTTTGTTTGACAGATTATGATTACTTTGGCCTTCCCAGTTATCAGAGCCATATATCCGTGACATTACAGATCTGAACCTTGACAAATCCTCACCTTTATATATTCTGATTCCATCAGGAAAATACATTCTGACTATGCCTGAAATCAAATCGCTGTTTGCAGTCTTTTTACTGAAATAATACCCATCATGAAAAATATAATCCTTTACCATAATCTTCTCTATGACTGACACTAATTCTGCATCATCGCCCAGCATCCCGGAAATTTCATCTCTTATCTGACTCTCTGAAAATATGCAGGGCAGATTTTTAATCATGGAACCAAGGGTTTTTGAGGTAATTTTTTTGCTGAATAAAAGCATATCATTTTGCGAAATGTATTCATAATAATCGGTTTTTATTTTTTTAAGTAAATAAAAAAGGATATCCGCATGATCTTTATCATAAATTTTTATATCCTCTTTGGTAACAAACTTTTTCCCGTTTAATTCAGCAATCAGTTTGTATAATAATCTGCTCTTTGATATATTCTTACTTAGCATGTACTTTGCTTGCTGTTCTATATGTTTTATCTCATTATGCGTCAAAAAATATTCTTCACATATCTCATCCAGCTTAACCCCCTGTGAGCGTAACTCAAGTATCCGTCCTCGTTTTCCGTAGTAAGAGTAATAACTAAATGTTCCTTCTATGTCCTCTTCCAGAGAAAACCCGCACCATTCAGCAAATTCCAGCATTAGCAAATAATTTTTTTTGTCAGAATAATCAAATGACCTGCTGACGTTTGACAAACAATCATCTTTATTTTCATAAAAAGAGCACAATAAATTAAACTGCTTTTCATTGTCAGCAAACGCATACGCATAATAAATGAATTTGTTATTCTTTTTTGTAGGACAGAATTTTCTGAAATGATCTTCAAGTTTTTTTCTGCGTTCCATAATAAGTAATGTATCGTAAGACCATATGTTAAAAGAGTTGATTATATTGCAAATATATACAGGATTTTCATTGCATTCGGCTACTAATTCTTTGCCCAGTAATTCATACGCCTGTTTATACTTAATCAAATGATATTTTACGATGCCTGAATGAACTGCACTGTTTACAGTATTAAAATCTCCGTTAAGCAACTGCTCTGAATGCTGTCTGAAAAAATCATGAAAATCAGGTTTCTCTCTAACATCAGTTAATATGCTGTCATCCTTCTGTTTTTTGAACGACAGAACTAAATTTACTATCTCCTCACGGTATATTCTCCTCATATACTTGATTGAATCTATACTCTCCCTTGATAAGCACAACAAATCAAAGATATCTTTTATGGAGTATGTCGAAATGAATCTGTTACATGCTTTCGAAAGATTACAATCTTCAATTTTTGTTTTCAGAAAATCCATATCCAATGAATACAGGTTATATACACTAAAAAAACTCTTTCCTTTGTTATCTTTTTCCGTGTACAAACTCATTGTATGTCTAAAACGATAACTTAACTCTATAAATGATTTTTTTTCAAATTTCTGATAAAGCGTAATCTGAAATTCGTCCAGTGTAGTGCTTTCAGGAACGTAGTTATTACTGAAAAACCTCCCTATTTCTTTTATTTTCATTTTTGCATAATCTAAATACAATGTTCTGCAAATAGGTTTTACTCCTGAAATCATTATATAATTTTTAAATTGACTACTAATCTCTGCATCGACATTTCTTTGAGGATACTCCAAAGAATAACGATAAAGATAATATAATAAAACACCTTCCTCGTACGTAACCATAGTTTTATCGATTGAATTATACATACATGCACTTTCCTTTTGTGTTATAATTATTGTCAAAAATCACATTGTTCTTTTATAAAAGCTAAAATGGTCCTGAAACTTTCATTTTTTTAATTCTTCTGATATACTTATATTACCACAATACAAGTGTCAAGTCAATAAAAAGTTTTACAAATTTCCTAACAATAATAAAAAACGTTATATTTTCCGTTTAACAAAAAGAAATTTGATTATAGAAACAAAAGCACCCTGACAAAGCCTGTAAAAGCTCTGCCAGGGTGTTTTTGTTTTTCTATACGAAAATACAGTTCTTATCCTTAATAATTTTCTTTACGAACTTCAAAATATGCCTGAGGATGATTACATACAGGACAAACTTCCGGAGCTTCAAGACCAACTACAACGTGACCGCAGTTACGGCATTCCCACATTGTAATACCGCTCTTCTTAAATACTTCCATTGCTTCAACGTTCTTAAGAAGTGCACGGTATCTTTCCTCATGCATCTTTTCAATAGCTCCGACACCTCTGAACTGAGCTGCCAGTTCAGTAAAGCCTTCTTCTTCAGCATCCTTTGCCATACGTTCATACATGTCTGTCCATTCAGCATTTTCACCTTCAGCAGCATGAAGAAGATTTGCCGGTGTATCACCGAGTTCTCCAAGAGCTTTGAACCACAGCTTTGCGTGTTCCTTTTCATTTTCTGCAGTCTGAAGGAAGAGAGCAGCTATCTGTTCATAACCAGCTTTCTTAGCAACAGAAGCAAAATATGTGTATTTGTTTCTTGCCTGTGATTCACCTGCAAATGCTTCCCAGAGATTCTTTTCTGTTTTTGTTCCTGCGTACTTGTTTGACATAGTTTTTTCCTCCGTTTTTATAATTACTTTTTCAAAATCCGATGCCGGATGCTTACAAAGCGGGCAGATAAAGTCTTCCGGAATTTCTTCTCCGACATATTCGTAGCCGCATATTGTACATCTCCAGATGGTCTTGCCTTCTTCTGTTGTTCCGACCTTCTGTGGTTTCGGTTTGATATTTTTCTGGTAATAATCATATGTTGCTGAAGAATCTTCACTCAGCACTTCCATATCAGTGATTTCACCGATGAACATCGTGTGCGAACCCAAATCCTCAGTCTTTTCAACCTTTACAGAAATAAAGGCATTGGTTCCTTCAGTGATATACAGAATACCGTTCTGCCCTCTGCTGCAGGCAGTAAAATCTGAAAACTTGTCCGTTTCACTTCCCGACTGAAAACCAAAATGCTTGAATAAATCAAATGAAGCTTTCTGGCTGATAACAGAAACATTAAACGCTCCTGTTCTCATAATCATATCATGAGTAAAATTGGACTTGCTTACACAGATACTCATCTGATTAGGTGCAGATGCAGCCTGTATCGCCGTATTGATAATGCACCCGTTGTCCTTTTCTCCTTCTTTTGCTGTAAGAACGAAGAGCCCGTAGCTTAATTTGTACATTGCCTTTTTGTCCATCGAAATTAACCTTCTTTCTATCATATCCGGTCTGTACACTTACCATATAATATTATCGGCAAAAGAATCTAAATCTCTATATTAGTCAGATAAATTCTATTATATGCACAGATTATTTCTTTATGATTTGTCACATCTGACATTTTATTCGTTTGCTTTTTTCAATTCCTGATTTTTCATCCATACACAAGTTCTTCAGCTGCATCTGAAACGATATCCTGCACCCCACACTGTTTCAATATAGTGCGGTCTGGAAGGATCGTCCTCGATTTTTTCACGAAGCCTGTTAATATGAACTGCCACTGTTGCATTATCTCCTACAGCGTCCATGCCCCAGATTCGCTCATACAGCGTCTCCTTATCAAAAACCATGTCTGCATTTGTCACAAGAAAGAGCAGCAGTTCATACTCCTTGTTCTTCAGACTGATTTCCTTTTCTTTTACAAATACACGATGTGATTTCGGATTGATACGAATTGCACCTACTGTTATTTCCGGCTGAATCTCCTGTGTACCGCCTTTCAGTCTGTTGTAGGTTGCGATATGCGCCTGCACTCTTGCAACAAGTTCTCCAGGCGAAAATGGTTTTACTATGTAATCATCCGCACCAAGTCCCAGACCCCTGATCTTATCAATATCTTCTTTTTTGGCGGTTACCATAAGAATAGGTATGTCCAGATGTTCCCGCAAACTTCGGCAAACTGTGAAACCATCAACTTCAGGAAGCATCAGATCAAGCAGAATCAGCTGAAAACCACCCTTTAATGCTGTATTCATTCCGCTTGCACCATCAGTTTCAATTTTTACTTCAAATCCATTGATTTCAAGATAATCCCGTTCAATTTCAGCAATAGCAATATCATCTTCTATAATCAGAATTTTATTCATGCTGCTCCTCCTTTGGAATTGTCATTATGATTCGTAATCCTTTTGGCTGCAAATTTTCCGCACGAACCGAACCGCCGAAATGTTCCAGAATTTTTGCGGTAATGGCAAGCCCCAGTCCGCTTCCTTTGTTTGGATTATTCCTTGACGGATCACTGCGGTAAAATACATCAAACAGTTTCGGCAGTGCCTCTGACGGAACTCCGGGACCATTATCCTCAATAATGATACTTACATCTTCAGCGGAATCTTCGCAGTAAATCTCTACAGCTACTGTTTCGCTGTCCCTGTACTTCAGACTGTTTTCCAGAATATTTGTAATGGCACTGCGCAGCTGAACAGGATCAGCATAAACCTCCATATCCTGCGAAATATCTTTGCAAAGAATCTGCATCCCCTTTTCCCGGTATTCCTTTTCATTTGATGTGATTACGGAGAGGATTTCCTGTCCTATGTTAAGCTTCTCCGGGTAAAAAGGACAATTACCAAGATCAAGCTTTGAAAAAAGAAACAGCTTGTCTACCATACGGTCGATGTCATTTGCTTTAGCAAGAATGGTTTTCATGTATTTCTGCTGCATCTGCGGTGTTGCCGCAACACCCTCCAGCAGTCCCTCGATATATGCCTTAATAGAAGTCAGCGGAGTTCTCAGGTCATGAGAAATTCCTGCAATCAGTTCTTTTCGGTTCTGATCATTTTTCTGTGTTATCTCCACGGATTCCTTTAATCTTGCTGCCATATCGTTAAAGGCCTCGCAGACAGTCTGAAACTCATCCTTTCCGCTGTATGTAATACGATAATCCAGATTTCCGTCACGAATCTGGTGAACACCATCCGTGAGAATATCCAGCGGGGCTTCTATTTTTCTGAAAATAAACTTTGTAAGAAAGCGGTTTGTGACAATTACCGCAGCGATAATCATAACGCAAAGAATCACAAGGATATTTTTTACCAGCAATTCATTTAACTGGCTTTCCCGCATATCACTGTTACTATAAATCAGAACATGATATGTTCCACCATTCACCAGAATTTTCTCTCCGTAAAGGCAGCTTCCGTCAATTGAAATAATGCCTTCACCACCTAAGCTTTCCATTGCAGAAAAAAGCACAGCCTCTGTTTCACTGTCATTGCCGCTTCCTATGGTACAGAAAATCTCTGTATCGTTGTAAATCTCCAGCTTCATTTTATGAGATATGAGATACTTCTCAACAGCATGGTATTGTGCAGAATCTGTTACCTCTTCATCACTGTCAAGAAATTTTTTTGACTGTTCCACGAGAATTCTGTGAATATATTCAAGCTTATTTTCCTCCAGGATTTCGTCCATAAGCTGTTTGTAGATTACATTCATAAACAGCAGCAGTGACCCTAAAATCATTAATATACTTACCATAGCCGGAATTATCAGCATCAGAATATTTGAAATAAACAAACGTTTTTTGATTTTCACGGCAGTATCAGCTCATTTCACATAAAGTTCCATATTCATTATATCATACTAATTTTTTCCCGTCAATGATGAAAGTTATATTTTAAGAGTGTCTCATCCCCATGTTGTTCTTTAAAAACAGTTAATGCAAAAATACGTTCTGCTGCAATGCTGACAATAGTAAAGATAAGAAATATCAGCAGTGTTGAACTGTCCGGTACTGCCATTTTCAGAATATCATATTCCAGTATGTGATTTTTCAAAAACAGACAAAGTGACACGACTGCATAGAAACCAATTGCCGTTGTAGCCAAAAGAAACGAGCGAAGCTTATTAAAAGGCCTGCACATTTTAAAAACGCCCATAATACCGACTGTACCAATAGTCAGGAAGAGCAATGCATTTGCCTGTGTATTTTCGCCGCCGGCGCCTATGATACCTAAATAATTTAAAATGAGATACAATACAAAGCAGACAGCAATCGAAATAGCATTTGGTGCGGCCCTACGAATGGCCTCCGGCAGAAAACGAAAAGTAACTTTTCCGGTGTTTGGTTCAAAAGAGGCAAAGAAAGACGGATAGCCTTCAATAATCAGGTCAATAAGTGTAATCTGAACGGGCACAAATGGAAATGGCGTGTTGGTTATTATACAGATCAGACAAAGAATAACGGAGTAAATGGTTTTAATAAAGAAAACTCCGGCAGATCTGGTAATGTTATTGACCACACGGCGTCCCTGCATCAAAACATCACGCAATACTGAAAAGTCTGAATCCAGTAATACCAGCTGTGCTACCTGTCTTGCGGCGTCGCTCCCCTGTCCAACAGCTATACTGCAATCTGCTTCTTTCAGAGCAAGCAGATCGTTGACACCATCTCCGGTCATTGCAACCGTATGTTTTTTTCTGTGAAGAGCTTTTACCAGCAATCGCTTTTGCACCGGTGTAACACGCCCAAATACAGAATATTCTTCTGCAATCTGATCCAGCTCCTCGTCATTGACCGTGCTCAAGTCTATAAATTTTCCAGCTTCCGGTACTCCGGCCTGTTCTGCAATGGCTGAAACCGTTACCGGATTGTCACCGGAAATGATTTTAACTTCCACACCCTCACTGCGAAAATAATCTATTGCCGCAGAAGCGTTTTTTCGAATAGGATCTACAATTACAATGGCCGCCAGCAGCTGCATTTTCGGTAGCGGATTTACTTTGTCTACCTGATCTTCGGTAATACCAGCCAGAATAATCCGTTTTCCAGCCTGCATATGTGCTTCAATTTTTTCCGGCAATTCTGCAGGACACAGTCGTTCCGGTGCGCCAATGACAAATGTTCCTGTATCTGAAAATTCCATTGCACTCCATTTTCGGTCAGAGGAAAAAGGAATACTTTGCACGGGCTGGCAGGCATCTGAAAGGGCGAAATGACGATTCAATGCCTGAAACGTTGCATTATTATCAGCAGTATGTCTGAGAAAGCTGCCTATCAGCCGCAGTACCGTATCCTCGGAAACGCCTGGAAAGAGAACAACATCTTCCACCTGCATTTTTCCCTCTGTAAGCGTACCGGTTTTATCCAGACAAAGCACATCAACATGAGCCAGATTTTCCAGCGAATACAAGTCCTGTACCAGTACATTTTTCCTGGAAAGTGATACAATACCAGCAGCCAGACCAATACTGATTAAAAGGTAAAGTCCTTTAGGCAGCATACCGAGCAGTCCTGCAGAGGTTGTAACAACAGCGCTGTACATGTCATTGTCACGAAAAAGCAAAGCCTGAATAAAGAGAAGTATACCCAGCGGAATAATCAGAAAACCGGTTAATCTGGTGACCTTTCGCATAGACAGTACTAATTCCGAGTGAATGCTTTTGGATTTTTTTGCCTCCCTGACAATTTGAGAAGCATAGTTTTCGCTGCCGACGTGAACAACTTTAGCACGGCACTTACCACTGATGACAGAACTTCCGGAGAGAAGAAAGTCACCCTCTTTTTTGCAGACAGCGTCAGACTCTCCCGTCAGAAGGGATTCATTGACTTCCACTGTTCCCTCCTGTATAACAGAGTCTGAGCAGATTTGTTTTCCGCTTTCCAGGAGCAGAATATCATCCAGACAAACCTCTGCAATATCAACTTGCATGACAGTGCCATTTCTCTCAATATCTGCTTTTGGCATGGAAAGCAGGGAAAGCTTTTCCACCAATTGCTTTGCTTTCAGTTCCTGTACAATACTAATAGTTGTATTCAGTGCAATGACCAGAATAAAGAACAGATTTGACCATGCGTGAACACTTACTAATGCAACAGCAATCAGAAGATTCAGTAGATTAAAAAGAGTAAAAAGATTCTCTTTTATAATCTGACCGGTAGTTTTTGTGATTTTCTCTTGTTTGTTCATCTTTATTAATTCCTTTCCTGTGAAAGATCAGTAATCGCTCCTTTTGCGGTTACTCCCCCTTCATAATACACGCAGGAACTCAAATTGGATTAAACTATAGTTCAACAGAATATTAAATAATGTTAAACTGTTTTTAAACTGAGATACGTTTTCTTATTTCTTTCCGTTTCTGCCTTTTTATCAGTATTTTATGCCTGATTTGTTTTTTTAAACATCTGTATGCTACAGTCTGTAATTTGACCATAATATGATATATCCGGCAGATTATCAGTATGCAGACTTGTTTCCGTACAAAAGACTTCAATATTTGAATGCCATATAACCCTGCAAAAAAGAAAAAGCGCCGAAAAATCGGCACTTTTTTTCATAAGATCTCAAATATCATTACAAATTTCTTTCGAACCTTCATGCTCAGCTTATGCTGCTTTTTTTCTTGTTCTTCCGTTAATTCAGGAGTTTTTTAAACAATGTTGTTTTACTCTTCAGATTCCATTTCCGGAGTGCGGTATTCGTGCTTTTCATAATAGCCTATCAGCTCAGCGTTTTCGTCACGCAGAGCAATCATATAGACATCTTTGTTTTCCTTTTGATTGTGAAAGGTAAATACTCTGTTGTTATCCTTGCTTTCTGCAAACCATTTGACTGTATTTTTTATCTTTTCATTTGAACAGGCATTGTGACAGTCAAGAAGAGATTTTCCAACCAGATTACGACCGCCTCTTTTTGCATAACGTATCTCTGCAACCGGATTTATATACACAATAATATGATTGAGATCACATATTACTATAGGTGCATTATCAGAATCAATAACACTTTTGAAAAAAGCTGTAATTTCCATAAAAATTTTCCTCTCTTGTTTTATTATATATTTTTCTCTCCTGGCGCGTGGCTATTAATTTATTGCCTTACACATCCGTTTCCTACGGTCAATCCATGCACATCAGCTAATAGTAACCCAAACATCACCCCCCCTGGTTGACATGATTCATATACCTCATAAATCCAATAAGTCAAATATTTATATCTTCACCCAAAATATTTTTGTTACTTGATTTTTACTGTGCTGTATTGTATAATAAAGTGGTATGTGCTGCAAAACACACATTTGATTCAAATATTTTATGGTCAAGGAGAATACCATGGACATTATTATTAACATTATCTTTCTACTTGCAGGATTTGTACTGCTGATAAAAGGTGCGGATTTTTTTGTCGACGGTGCGTCGGCTTTGGCACGAAAATTTAAAATTCCGCCGCTTGTTGTCGGTCTCACCATCGTAGCAATAGGGACAAGCGCTCCGGAACTTGCAGTAAGTATTTCCGCATCCCTTAGCGGAGCAAACTCAATGGCCGTCAGCAATGTAATCGGTTCAAATCTTTTTAATTTACTGGCTGTACTTGGTATCTGTTCAGTAATAATTCCATCCGTAGTTACAACCGACCTTCTTAAGCGTGATTATCCGGTCTCAATTGCCGTATCTGCTGTTTTTCTTGCAATGCTTTTTATCGGCGGAGGCAAAGGCACGGTAACGAGAGCGGAATCCGTTGTTCTTGTGCTTCTTCTGGCTGGTTATATGCTCTGGACTGTACTCTCTGCACTGAAAAATCCGTCAAATGAAGTTTCTGATGAAAAGCCTTTTATATGGTGGAAATGTGCTCTCTGCATAATTGGCGGAGCTGCAGCGATAGTTTTTGGCGGTAACCTGGTTGTAAATAACGCAGGTTCATTAGGCTCTGCTGTCGGTATGAGCGAAACGCTGATTGGTTTAACCATCTGTGCAGTAGGCACTTCCCTGCCGGAACTTGTTACCTCCATAACCGCAGCACGAAAAGGCGAAAACGATATGGCAATGGGCAACGTTATCGGCTCAAATATTTTCAATGTACTTATGATTCTTGGTATTTCCGGTGTTATTTCTCCGATATCAATTGATACCACCAGTGTCACTGACACATTAACAGACTGCGTCATTTATATTGCAATCTGCCTTCTTGCGTATATTTTCTGTATCACAGGGAAAAAAATCACGAAAGCTGAAGGCGGAATGCTGGTTTCGCTGTATATTTGCTATATGGTGTTTGCCGTAATGAGAGAATACGCTTTTTAAAATCTATAGTGAACGTCAAAATAAATTTGACGTTCACTATAATTTATTTATTTTTATTGCCTTGCACATCCGATGACTACGTCATCTCCGTGCAAATCGGCTAATAGTAAACGCAATTTATTTATTGCGTTTACTATAGTTCAATATAATTTTTGCTGAAAAACCCCATCTGACTTCATTGAGCCGGATGGGGTTTTCTTATCGATATACTTTCATGCAAAAAATTCAGTAATCACTTTTCCCCTGCGGGCATCATTTTATCGACGGTCTTTCTGAAAATCAGTACAGATAAAACTCCCGATAAAATACCGAGCACTGCACCTGAAAGTACGTCTGTAGGATAATGCATATAGAGATATAGTCTTGAAAATCCTATTAACGAAGCTAAAACCGTAACCGGAATCCAGAATCTTTTCTTCCAGCCCCACAGCGAGGATGCCGCTGCAAATGATGCTCCGGTATGTCCGGAAGGAAAAGAATAGTCATTCGGTTTCTTCACAAGAATGTCAACTAACGGATTCACATCATACGGACGTATCCTTGCCGTAACAGGCTTAAGTAAAAGATTGCAAAGCAAAGATTCTATTATCAGACTGACTGCAATTATCAGTCCGTACCGGCGTGTTTTCGGAATGATAATCATAGTAAGTGCCAGAATTATCCAGACTATTCCGGCATCTCCCAGAGAAGAAATCAGCGGCATTACAGCATCCCCTGTTTCGTTTGTCATATGTTTCCTGATAAAATCAAGTATTTTTATTTCCGCTTCGTTCAATTTTGATTCCTCATTTTCTGAAAAATAATTATTTTCATATTGTTTATGATAAAATAATTTTACCACAAGTTTTGTATATAGTCAATAAAGAAAACAAAATTAATATCACTAAAATATTTTTAGTTTACTATATTTTCAGCGGTTGCACTTTGCAGAAAAATATGTTATTATTGAATAGACAGTGTAAAAATTTTTAAAAGGTGGAATACACAATGAAGACGATCACTCAGATTTTAACAGAAATTGTTTCTGATGCTTTTGAAAAATGCGGCTATGACCGTTCATTTGGTACGGTATTTGTTTCAGACAGAATGGATCTCTGTCAGTTCCAGTGCAACGGCTCATTTGCTGCTGCAAAACAGTTTAAAAAAGCCCCGTTTATCATTGCAGAGGAAGTTAAGAATATTATTGCTGAAAATCCTGCCTTTCTTAAGGTTGAAGTTGCAAAACCGGGATTTATCAATATGACAATGACTGATGAATACCTCGTAAGTCTCCTCGGAGATATCGCTGCCGATGAACATCTTGGTATCCCTCAGGCTGAAAACAGGGAAACTATCGTTATCGACTACGGCGGACCAAATGTTGCAAAGCCGCTCCATATCGGTCATCTCCGCTCAGCAATAATCGGTGAATCACTCAAACGCCTTGCGCGCGAATGCGGATACAATGTTATCTCAGATGTACATCTCGGTGACTGGGGTCTCCAGATTGGTCTTGTTATTGCTGAACTTGAAGAAAGAAATCCTGAATGGGAATGTTTCAGACCTGACTTTACAGAGGGAAAAGTACCTGAGCTCAATGCGGATATGCTCAACGAGATCTATCCTTTCGCAAGCCAGAAGAGCAAGACAGACGAAGCCTTCAAAATAAAGGCTCACCAGTTTACAGCTGACCTTCAGAACGGCAGACCTGGATATATCGCAGTATGGAAGGAAATACTCCGTGTTTCTGTAAATGATCTCAAGGGCAACTACGAAAAACTCGGTGTTGACTTCGACCTCTGGTACGGCGAAAGTGATGCTGACAAGTATATTGACGAACTCGTTCAGATTCTCACAGACAAGAACCTTCTCCACGAAAGCGAAGGTGCTATGGTTGTTGACGTTGAACTTGAAAGCGACAAGGCACCTATGCCTCCTGTTATCATCAAGAAATCCGACAATTCAAGCATTTATGCTACAACAGACCTTGCTACTATCATCCAGAGAAACAGAGACTTCAGTCCTAAGAAAATCTGGTATGTTGTTGACAAGCGTCAGGAACTTCATTTCACACAGGTATTCAGATGTGCAAAAAAGGCCGAACTTGTTCCTGCTGATACGGAACTCGAACTTCTTGGTTTCGGTACAATGAACGGAAGCGACGGAAAACCATACAAGACACGTGACGGCGGCGTTATGAAACTCGCCGATCTTATCGAAACCGTTACAGCAGCAGCCTCAGAAAAACTTCGTACTTCCGAATTCGTATCAGAGGAAAATCATACAGAAACTGCAAGACGTGTTGGTATTGCAGCTGTTAAGTTCGGTGATCTTATTAACCACAGATCAAAGGACTATATCTTTGATATAGACAAGTTCCTTTCTTTTGAAGGAAAGACAGGTACATATCTCCTTTATACAATTACACGTATCAACTCAATCATTAAAAAGACAAATACTGAGAACGCTGATATGAAGGTAAAGGCTCTTCACACAGATGCTGAACGTGAGCTCATCCTTTCTATCCTTCTTACAGGTGATATTTTCCGTCGTGCAATAGAAGAAAAGGCACCTAACTATATCTGTGACAATGCTTACAAACTCGCTGTTTCATTCTCAAAATTCTACCATGACAACCATATTCTCGGTGAAACAGATGAAGCAAAGAAAAACGACTGGCTGGCTCTTATTGCATTCACAAGAAAGCTTATCCTCAAGCACCTTGACATCCTTGCAATTGAACCGGTTGAAAATATGTAATTTTTATCCGAACATCTGCATCCGGTATGCATTTTTATTTGCATACCGGATTTTTTTATTGAAAAACATGCACCTATATGATATAATAGTAATAGTATGTCTTAACAGACAATAATCTGTAATGAATTCACAAGGGAGAATTTTTTATGACATCTGACATAAATGCACGTTTTGAAAAAATCAAAAATCTCATCGGAAACACACCTCTTCTCCAGATTAATTTCAGATACAAGGGAGAAGAAAGAAAAATATTTGCAAAAGCTGAATACTTTAATCTTACAGGAAGTATAAAAGACCGCGTTGCATGGTATATCATGAAAAAGGCTTACGAACAGGGCAAAGTTAAACCTGGTGATACAATCATCGAAGCTACAAGCGGCAATACCGGTATTGCATTCTCAGCTATCGGAAGGAATCTCGGCCACAGGGTAAAAATATTTATGCCTGACTGGATGAGCAGAGAACGTATCAATATGATGAAGGCTTTCGGTGCTGAGGTTATACTCGTTTCAAAGGAACAGGGCGGATTTCTTGGTTCTATAGCTATGGCAGAAGAACTTGGCAAAGAAGAAGGCGTTTTCCTTCCGGAACAGTTCTCAAACGAAGATAACTGCAGGGCTCACTTCGAACTTACCGGTGAGGAAATTTCTTCAAAGCTAAAGAAACTCGGACTCACAGCAGATGCATTTATTGCTGGCGTCGGAACAGGCGGAACAGTAATGGGAACAGGCAGAAGGCTCCGAGTTGACAACCCGGACTGTTGCATCTATCCGCTTGAACCGCTTAACTCTCCTACCCTCTCAACCGGATACAAAACCGGACGCCACAGGATTCAGGGAATATCAGACGAATTCATTCCGGATATTATGAAACTCGATGAATGCACGTCTGTTGTATCTGTTGATGATACCGATTCCATAATCATGTCACAGATGCTCGCTTCAAAACTGGGTATAGGTGTCGGAATTTCATCCGGTGCAAACTTTCTCGGATGTGTCCTTGCAGGGAACATGATTGGCTCTGACAAAACAATCTGTACTGTATTCGCTGATGATAACAAAAAATATCTTTCTACTGACTACTCTGAGGTTCAGACAAGTAAAGACGGATACCTTACAAATGACATTGAACTTACTGATGTTATCGCAATAAGATAAAATAATAAGGAGGGACTGCGATGGATGCAGCTATGGAAAAACGGCTTTTGCTGCTTAATGAAGCAACACGATGCTGCTGCAGCGACGATGAATATATGAAAAATATTTCATCTGTACAGGCTGTATTAAAAAGATTTCTGCCCGATATATATCTGAGTCACCCTGTTCTGTGCCTTGAACTTGAATCAAAGTACAGAAAACTTAAGGAATATGCTGCATACAAACAGCTCCTGAAAAAAAATATTGTTTCACTCTGCGGAAGAACATCTTCAGGTAAATCATCATTTTTCAATTCAATATACAACGGCGGAATACTCCCGGTTGATACGGATGCAGGTTCAGCCGTTCCGGTATATGCCGTATGCGGTTCATCCCAGTATATTTACGGACTTAACTGCTTTGATCACTTTGTTACGATGGAACAGTCGGACCTGAGTTCTGTATTTAACGGAACAACAGAATCTTCTGATTTAAAACTTCCGTTAAGCCAGCTGTTCTCAAGTATGCTGACATATGCTTCCGCTCCGGAACTGAAACATATCGCTTTTCTCGATACTCCGGGTTACAATAAAACCGGTGAAAATTTATCTGCATCTGAAGAATACAGACTGATACAGAGAATTAGTTCCTCAAACTATATACTCTGGTTTGCTGATATAAATATTCTTAATCTTGGAATAAGCGAAAATGATATCCGGATACTGAAAAAAATCGACCCGTCTGTTCCAAAACTGATTATTATCTCAAAGGCAGATGCATTCAACACGAGAGAAGTCCCTGAAATAATCGAGAAAACCAAGAAGATACTGAATGCACGCGGGGTTAATTATATCGATGTACTTACCTATTCAAGATTCCATCCGGAAAAGTTTGACAAGTACAAAATCCTTGCCTATCTGGACAGATGGGACAAAAGTCCGTCTATAATTAATTTTTCGCAGGAATTCGAAACCGTTTTTGACTCTGTTCCGGATAATCAGAAATTATCTGAATTCAGAGCAGCTCTAATGCCTGAGATACAGGAAGCAAGCAACAGGATTTACAATATACAGAATGTTTTTGAAACGGCAAAGAAAGAAAACTCCGATGAGTTCGTCGCCGTCGAATCGACCCAGAAGCCTGTTAATCCGTTGAAAAATATTGATATCTCAAAGATAAAGATCACTGATCTTCCGATACCTAATCCTGAAAAACTTTTCAGAAACTATAATGACAGGAACAAGATTGATACATCTGCATACGAAAGATATATCAACTCTGTTTCAATTGTACTTACGGAAAAAATGAAAGATATCGTACCTGTTTTTTCAGTTTCCGCAAAAGCCGAAAAGATGAAAAACGATATTTCATCTGTTATCTCCGGACACTTTAAGGTAACTGAATCAGCAGATGAGAAGAAGGAAACGGACAGTAAAACAGAACCGGAAACCAAAAATGAAGAACGTTCAAGATCAAGAAAGTCAAGAAGTGCAAGATCCTCAAGGCGCGAACCGGAACCGGAAAGTAAAGAAACCGAGGAAAAAAATGAAGAAGTAACACGTCCGTCCCGTGAACGTTCATCGTCCCTTCCGTCAAGAAGAAGATTAAGATAAAGAAAGGAGTCACGTTGTGGATACGAACAGTCAATATGAGCTTTTTCACAAAATTGTTATTAACGGATCATCTATAAAGGAACATCCTCTTGAAAAAGCAGACGAAAACTTCAAAACTACATACTATGATTTGCTGTATATAACTGCCCAGTATGAAAACTCAGACACTGAAAATCAGATACAGTTTATAAAGCGGATTATGGACAGTACAAATGCCATCACAGTAATCTCAGATCATATCAGAAGTGCAGGCGAACTCACTCCTGAAAAAGTTGCGGACTTTACAAAGAACTGTATAAATATGAATCTTGAAATCATATTTTTTACTGACTGTCTTCTTATCGCCTGTTCAAAAGGAAGTCTGAACAAAAAGCAGGTGGATTTTCTTTCGGAAGTAGCTGCTGCACTTGAGATAAAAAAATCAGATGTGGATATTCTGTGCGGATATGCAGCTGCAATTCTTGAACAAAGTACTGAAAAATATGAAAAAACAAACAAGCTTGACACCTCTGAGCTTTACAGACATATACTCTGCTATACAAAAAAATTTGTCTGCGGTGCTCTTGCAAACACAGACAAATGCCTTCACTTTTATTCTCTTACTCATGAAAACCTTGAACCAAAGAGGATACTTGTTATCAGCAGTTCAGCCAATTACAACAGCTGTGAGATAGTACGCGATACCATTGTCTTTGAAAATCTCCGTATTGATCTCAGCAACATGACACAGATTCATGACTTCCATATAGGATTCGGATGTGCAAAGGAAGTTATCTTCAGAAGCTGTGATTTCTTTAACGGCGGAAGTCTCAGGTTTCACGGATGTCAGAGTATCAGCATAGACGAATGCACCTTTACAAATTTCTGCAATGATGCTGTTTTTGACCTGAATCCTGACAGCGAGCTTTTCGTTTCAAGATCCGTCTTCAAAAACTGCGGATATGAAACAAGTTTTGCAAGCACTACCGGAGGAATAATACGTTCAGTCAATATGAACCGTGCCGTTTTCAGAGAATGCTACTTTGAAAAATGTTTTGCTCTCGGAAGTTTCAAAGGAGGCATCATAAGCTTCAACAATATGGCTGAAGCCTATGACTGTGAGTTCAGTGGCTGCAATAAGGGTACCTACCTGTTCTTCAGTGACAACGGAAGTTTCAAAGGAGACAGGAACAAACTTGTTGACAGCGTGGAACTGAAAAGCTGAGTTATTCAAGTATAACAGTAAACGGTCCGTCATTTACGAGGCTGACTTTCATATCAGCACCGAACACACCTGTTTCAACCACAGGAACTTTCTGCCTGCAGAGTTCAATAAAATATTCATACAGAGACTCCGCAAGTTCAGGTTTAGCAGCCTGAATAAAATTCGGTCTGTTTCCTTTCCGGCAGTCAGCATAAAGGGTGAACTGGGAAACTATCAGAAGCTGTCCGTCCACATCGCCAAGTGACAGATTAATCTTGTCGTTTTCATCTGAAAAAATTCTGAGATTTATCATTTTTGCAGCCAGACGTTCAGCATCTTCGCAGGTATCACCTTCTCCGGCTCCAAACAGGACAAGATATCCCTTTCCTATTTTACCGACAGTTTTACCTTCTGTCTCAACACTTGCTTCAAGCACTCTCTGGAGAACCAGTTTCATATATTTTTCACCTCTGTCTTTATTTCAGGCATTTTTCCGCCTGTTTATTGTTATTATATCAGAAAAATCTCTTTTCATCAATAAATATTGCAGTTTATTTTCTCAGATTTCACACGACTCACACCTTAATATGGTAATATAACAACTGTTTATTTATAAAAATTCATCTGGAGGCCATTATTTATGAGCACTAAAAAAATTATTTCGTTAATTCTTGCACTTGCGTTATCATCAACTGCATTTTACGGATGCAGTAAAAATACAGACCCATCATCTGAATCAGAATCCTCTGTATCGGAAACTGAAAATTCAGCAGAAGAATCAGGCACCGGAGAATCCCCTGAAACCGAAGAAGATGAGGATTCGGGCTATACAGTAAGCGACCTTGCTGATGGTATTGTGATGAATATCTCAGGACATGAAGTAACCAGTGATGAATACAGATACTTTTTCATGTATGTAAAAAGCTGTCTTGACCAGGGCGATGAAACTTACTGGGATGATGATGAATCAGGCGAAAAACTTAAAAGTCTTAAAGAACAGACAATGAGTTTTCTTTTTAATAATGCTGCCGTATACAAGATTGCAGAAAATAATTCAATTGAGCTTGATGAATCTGACTCTGCAAGAATAGACAAAAAAATTGAAGACACAAAGAAATACTACAGCGCAACCAATGACGGCAAAGAATTTGATGAATATCTGAAGGAAATATACTGTACACCTGAAGTTTACAGAGAATCATATGTAAACAAATATCTTGAAGAAAAGATTGTTAATGAACTTTACGGAAAAGATTACAGGGCAAAACATTTTCTCAACTATATTGCTGTAAAGTATATTCAGATAAGACCAATGTTAATAACTCAGGATGACTTTGATGTTTTTATTCAGACAGACAGTACGCTTTCATATACAGATGAAGAAAAAGCTGTTATTGAAAAACTTAACGCTATAGCGGACAAGAAGGACGAGACCGCACTTAATGAAGCCGTTCCGGAGCTTATGGAAGTTATAAAGAACCGAATCAGCGAAGGAGAGTCTTTTGATTCTCTTATGAAAAAGTATAATATGGATTATACTATTGAAACCAAGGAAAACGGCGAATATGCAGAAAAATATATCAATGATTATTCAATGCAGAGTGCATTTTTCAACGCTGCAAATGCTCTTAAAGAAAATGAAACAAGTGACGGTTCCCTGTATATAGACGGTTCAGGATTCTATTTAATCAAAAGAGTCCCGTTTGACGAAGAATACCTGAGAGAATATCTTATTCCGATTTTTATGGGTGACGATTCATACACATATGCAAGTGATTACAATAAACTCTGCATGGAAACAAAGTCGGTTATGGAAGTAACAGTTGATACGGACTATGAAAGCATTAACCTCGATTCTTTCAAAGAATAAAGCAGGATTTACTTGCACATCGTCTTAAATTATGGTAAAATAAACTGGGTAAAATTTATTCAGACTAATTATGAAAGCGGAGGAACTTATTTTGAATCCCAGCATAAAAAAAGAAATTGAACGAAGAAGAACATTTGCTATTATTTCGCATCCGGATGCCGGAAAAACAACACTTACAGAAAAATTTCTTCTCTACGGAGGTGCGATAAACCAGGCTGGCTCAGTTAAGGGCAAGAAATCAGACCGTCACGCTGTGTCTGACTGGATGGAAATTGAAAAACAGAGAGGTATCTCGGTTACTTCATCAGTAATGCAGTTTAACTATGAGGGCTACTGCATCAACATCCTTGATACACCGGGACACCAGGACTTCTCTGAGGATACTTACAGAACTCTCATGGCCGCAGACTCTGCAGTAATGGTTATCGATGCTTCAAAGGGTGTTGAAAATCAGACGAGAAAGCTTTTCAAAGTATGTGTAATGAGAGGAATTCCGATATTTACATTTATTAACAAGATGGACCGTGAATCAAGAAATCCTTTTGATCTTCTTGAGCAGATTGAGGATGAACTTGGAATTAAGACCTACCCGGTAAACTGGCCGATTGGTTCAGGCAAAGAATTCAAAGGCGTTTACGATCGTAATAAGAAAGCTATTATATCATTCACAGCAAACGGCGGACACCAGGAAGTTGAAGCACATGAAGCAGATCTTAATGATGAAAACCTTTCATCAGTTATCGGTGAAGAAAACTATCGCAATATAGTGGATGATATAGAACTTCTTGACGGAGCAAGTGAGGAGTTCGACCTTGAAGCGGTTCAGAAAGGTAAACTCTCTCCTGTATTTTTCGGATCTGCCCTTACCAACTTCGGTGTTGAGCCGTTCCTTGAAAACTTTCTTCAGATGACACCTTCCCCGCTTGCACGTGAATCCAGCGAAGGCATTATTGATCCTTTTGAAGAGGATTTCTCAGCGTTCGTATTCAAAATTCAGGCAAACATGAACAAGGCTCACCGTGACAGAATAGCATTCATGAGAATATGTTCCGGAAAGTTTGAACGTGACTCTGAAGTATTCCATGTGCAGGGAAATAAAAAAATGAAGCTTTCCCAGCCTCAGCAGCTTATGGCACAGGAAAGAGAAATAATCTCAGAAGCATATGCCGGAGATATTATCGGTGTGTTTGATCCGGGTATCTTCTCTATCGGTGATACAATATCAATGCCGGGTAAAAAGTTCAGGTATTCCGGAATTCCTACATTTGCACCTGAACATTTTGCAAAAGTGTCATGTACAGATACATTTAAAAGAAAACAGTTTATGAAAGGTATCAATCAGATAGTACAGGAAGGTGCTATTCAGATATTTACTGAACCATATACCGGATATGAGGAAGTTATTGTAGGCGTTGTCGGCATGCTTCAGTTTGAAGTTCTCGAGTACAGACTGAAAAACGAATACAATGTCGAAATAAGGCGTGAGCCTCTTCCATATGAACATATCAGATGGATTGATAATCCTTATGACTTTGATCTTAAGTCACTTATTCTCACGAGTGATACTAAGATTGTTCAGGACTTCCATGAAAACTATCTCCTTCTTTTCTCAAGTGAATGGAATATCAGATGGGCTCTCGAGAAAAATGACGGACTTATACTTTCAGAGTTCGGTAAAGCATAAAATGACTTTTAACCTTCAGGATACAATAACTGTATCCTGAAAATTTTTTAGGATAAAGGGGTTGGCAGGATGAAATTCTCTGATGGATTCTGGCTTGAAAAGAAAAACTATGACGTAAGATATGCAGCACATAATTATGAAACTATATGTGATAAAAAATCCGTTACAGTATTGGCAGCACCATATGTTGTACATAATCGCGGAATGACACTGGGCGGACCAAACCTTGAAGTAACATTATCGTCACCTTTAAAAAATATCATTAAAGTATCTGTAGTTCATTTTAAAGGATCAAAAAACAATCATCCTTCATTCGAACTGAATACAGATAAGAACTTTATCCCTGTTATAAATGACAATGAGGAATACACAGAGATTATTTCAGGAGATACCCGTGCAGTAATAAAAAAAGGATCTGTCTGGGATATCCAGTATTATTACAAAGACAGACATCTTACAGGTAACGGAACAAAAACCACTTCATATATAGTTGAAGAGCAGTTCAGCACAGAAAACAGGAAAAGTTCATACAGCAGAAACAGATTCTGGGATTTTGAGGATATAGGAAATACATTTCTCCGTGAGCAACTCAGTCTTGATATCGGAGAAACTGTTTACGGATTCGGAGAAAAATTCACGCCGTTTATAAAAAACGGTCAGACAGTTGAAATATGGAATTCTGACGGCGGAACAAGTTCAGATCAGTCCTATAAATGCATACCGTTCTATCTTTCATCAAAAAGCTATGGGGTTTTTGTCAATTCAACCGGGCGGGTATCGTTCGAGGTCGCTTCTGACACTGTTTCACGGACTACATTTACCGTACCGGGAGAAAAACTTGAATACTTCATTATAGGCGGAGAAACACCCGCTGATGTTATTTCTTCGTATACAGGACTTACCGGACGTCCTTCCCTGCCGCCTGCATATACGTTCGGGCTGTGGCTTTCCACTTCATTTACAACTGATTACAGTGAAGAGACTGTGCTTTCTTTTATAAATAAAATGGAAGAACATGATATTCCGCTTCAGGTATTCCACTTTGACTGCTTCTGGATGAAAGAGTACGAATGGACAAACTTTGATTGGAATAAATCCTGTTTCCCGAATCCGGAAGGTATGCTGAAAAAGATACACGATAAGAACATCTCTGTATCTGTATGGATAAATCCGTATATAGCTCAGCGATCATCGCTGTTTGATGAAGGAATGAAAAATGATTATTTTCTGAAAAATCCGGATGATTCTGTATTTCAGTGTGATATGTGGCAGCCTGGTATGGCCATCGTCGATTTCACAAACCCGGAAGCATGTATATGGTTTGCTGATAAAATACGAACGCTATGCAAAAGTGGTGTAAACTGCATTAAAACCGATTTTGGTGAAAGAATACCTGTAAATGTAAAATATCATGATAACAGCGATCCTTTAATGATGCATAACTTCTATACATATCTTTACAACAAAACTGTATTTGAAGCCATTGAAAGCTGCAGCGGTAAAAACCAGGCATGCCTCTTTGCCAGAAGCGCCACAACAGGCGGACAGAAATTTCCTGTTCACTGGGGCGGAGACTGCTCAGCAAACTATCTTTCAATGGCTGAAACGCTCAGAGGAGGTCTTTCACTCTGCAGCAGCGGTTTCGGATTTTTCAGCCATGATATAAGTGGTTTTGAAGATACTGCCACACCTGACATATATAAAAGATGGTGTGCATTTGGACTGATGTCCACACACAGCCGGCTTCACGGAAGCAGTTCATACAGAGTCCCGTGGATTTTCGATGAAGAATCAGTTGATGTTCTGAGATTTTTTACCAGACTAAAAGGTAACCTTATGCCATACCTGTACGGACAGGCAGTTAAAACAGCCAAAACCGGTATCCCTATGATGCGTCCGATGTTTATGGAATTTCCGGACGACTGCATTTGTCAGACTCTCGACAGACAGTATATGCTTGGTGACTCTCTTCTCTGTGCCCCGGTTTTCAATGACAAATCAATTGCCGAATTTTATCTACCCGATGGAATCTGGACTGATATAATAACGGGAGAAACCGTTAAAGGCGGAAAATTTTTCAAGCGCACATGCACATATATGGAAATGCCTGTTTATGCTAAAGAAAATTCTCTCATAGCATACGGAAATTTCAAAAACAATTTTGAATATGATTATTCAGAAGGCACCGAAATAATCTGGTACTCTCCCTGTGAAAACAAAGAAGCATTTATCACCATACCGGATATAACCGGACACATTGCTGCAGAAATTTCAGTGATAAAAAATCGTGATAAAATAACTGTTTCATACAGATTTAAAGAATCAAAAAAAATTTACCTGTCAGTCTTCGGAACGGACATCAGAATAAAATTAGATAACAAAAAAGGTATTCTCACAGTGTGAGAATACCTTTTTTGTATAAAAATTATTTTTTTTCTTTCATTTTCTTTTTGTTTTCATACATATTATAATCTGCAATACCTAAAATCTCATCAGCGTTTTTCCCTGGATTTTCATTGCTCAGGGCATAACCGCATGCAGCAGATACTTCGAAAGGAAAAATATGTTTATCATTCACTTCTCTCAGGATATTCTGGAAAGAATTAATTTTTTTGTCAATCTCATTTCTGATGTCTTTAGCAGACTCCAGACAAATTATAAATTCATCTCCGCCATACCTGCCTATAAAACATTTATTTCCAAATGATGATGAAAGTGACTCAGCCATAAGGCAAATTAGTTTATCCCCTTCATCATGACTGTATTTATCATTTGCAAGTTTCAAATTGTTTACATCAACAAATACAATTCCGTATGAAGAAACTGTATTGAGTTTTTCTATCTGATCAAGACAAGCTCTTCTGTTTGACACTCCTGTCATACCGTCTGTATAGGCAAGTTTCTGAAGTCGTTCCTTATCCTTGAAGCTTATCATAAATTCAACGATATAATTAATGTAGCTGACAGAAAGAATGAGAAGATATGCAAACAAACCAAATGGAATTAATGCAATACTTTCACTGATTATACCGTTCGTTTTAAGATAGTATGCTACCATATCAACTAAAACAAACATTGTAAATACAATTGTTCCTGTTCTGAAGCTTTTGGCATACTGATCTTTCGGAGAACTTTCAATAATAAAGTAAATAACAACCGTCAGAAGAACGATAATTATTGAAATGTGGATTAAAGGAAGAGTTCTGCAGTAGTGAAAGTTTACAGTAAAGGAATTTAATAATGCACATGCCACAAAAAGTATCAGGAAAAAATTCAACTCTATACTCAATATTTTTTTTATTCTCTTTCCGGTTTCCGTCTCAAACATAAACAGACAAAAAGAAGGAGACGACATACTGATACCTACATACTCAAGATTACAGATCAGCGGAGAATTTCCTTCTGTAATAAAAAATAATCTCTGATACCCCATGCTCCACATCATTGTGCTGGCGATAAACAGAATTAGTACGAGTCCTCTGTTCCGCAGCAGATCATTGTGTTTCCAGAACATAAGTGGAATCAAAGCAATACCACATGCTACAAGAAACATAATTGACATATAGTAAATTACCTTTGTGCCGTTAAGAAGGTACATATTCCTTTCAGAAGAACGGTAAATCTCAATCGGCATAATAGATTCGACTGTACTGTAATCTACATTTTTCAGTTCAATTTCGATTATATCACCCCAGGCCTCGTCAGGAATATCTGCACAAATGAAAACATTCCCTATCTGATTTCCGTTTTTATACGCCTCTTCACCGTATGAAAACAGTATCTGTTCCTGAAATCTCACTGTTACAACATTATTGTAGGCACTGGAAAACAAACTGTAATTCCCGTCGTGAGGATTAGCAGGCAGTTGAACGGAGGCTAAGATTATGTCGTTTTTTCTGGTTTTGCCAATCATATTTGAATCATAATAATCAGTTGTTCCATCATCATGAGTAACTACTATATGCATCAGTTCGGCAGTAAGGCCGTTTTCAGATTTATTGAATATTTTTGAACTTACTAATGTCAGACACAGTAAAACCACTGTTCCAAGAACAATACCAAGTACAATATAATTAATATTCTTCAGCTTACGGATAAAAATCACCTCATCTCATAAATACAAAGAATAATCTGCTATTTATTATACCATATATTAATAGACTTTTCCAGTATTTTTTGTGATTCTTCTGCATCTTGTCCGACTGACTTTTTCGGGAAAGAAGTACAACGGTCTCCACATGTCCCGAAAACATCATTTTTATAAAGGGTCTGAAATAATGTTATTATCCAAACCGCGCACTCGATCTTGCTGACTGTTTCTACGGTCTATACCCTTTCTCTGATAGTATTCTCTTTTTTGAGAATACATTCTCTGATCGGCTATAATCGCCATTTTATCAATTGAAATATCAGGATTTTCTTTTCTTGTAACAACTCCATAAGATACTGACAGACTTTCAACCAGATTTCCTGACCAGTTTTTTGTAATCTCCTCAAAGTTGTTAAGTACCTTTTTCAACTGTTTCTCACCAGCTGATATTATGGATACAAATTCGTCACCGCCTGTGCGATACAGTTTGCCAGAATCGCCAAAAGCCCTCTTCATACATTCACAGGCACCAACTATTAATTCATCACCTGCAACATGTCCCAGGGTATCATTAACCTTCTTCAGACTGTTTACGTCAAGAGAAATGTATACAAAATCATTTCCTATTTGTTCATCTTTATATTTTACGATATCTTCTTCGTAAGCCCTTCTGTTATAAAAACCAGTAAGTTCATCCGTCTGGGATTTTTTAATAAGCAAATCTCTCTGTCGTTTTTCTTCATCAATACCCTGAGTGGTAAAAATTATTTTAACCGGCCTGCCCTCAGCATCATTTTCAATTGTAATGAACTGAGCACGATACCAGCCTAAACGATTTCCTATAAATTCTTCCGAGATAATTTTTTTATTCTGCATTCTATCGGAAATTGTATTCAAATCAGTGAAATTGAGAGCAGCTGTTTTGTAATCTTCACTTGTTACTTTACTAATAACATCTGCCATCATTTTTACTGCACCAAACGGATTGTTTAATGTTTCTTTTATTTCATTTTTAGCATTAAATTCTTTTATGCTGTCATTTGTCAAATCAATAAGGTGCATACTGTAAAAAATTTCTGACATAGACTTTAATACAGAATACTGCTCATTTACGACGGAAAGAGCTTTTTCCAGTTTGTTTTGTTTTTCCCTTCCAGTTTCCAGTGATTTTGAAAGCTGATTGCGTATTCCAACTTCCCTTGAAAAATACAAACCCCAGCATCCTAAAACACATGCAATAGTTTGTATCGGGTATCCATAGATAAAACTTTGAAGCAGTGTTCCGATAAATGGCAATACCAGATATACATTCAAAGCAATTAACTCATTTCGCTGAATATTTTTTCTGTTTGCAATGATGATTCCAAAATAAATTATTCCACCTAAAATCGGAACGAACTGTGTTAACAGATAAAATTTTCCTCTGTGATAAAAATTATCAGAATCAAAATAATACAAAAAATTACTGAACTGTGAAATAATCAACATTATCAGAGAAATCCATATTCCCACTGATACCGCTCTGAAACACAGAATCTGTATTTTACTTTTGGTCTTTGTATATATTCTCAGACACATTCCATAACCCATCAGCATCAGATAATTTATTGCAAAAACCCCAAAATTGCTGATACGAACAATGCATCTGGCAAAGCTGCTTGTGTTTCCTCTGTAATTATAAGCTAAAATATCATTGAACAACAGTAAGACTGTAAATGACACCATCCATAAAACAACTTTATCTATGCGTTCCCATCGTTTTTGCACTATCAGGGATACGCTTATTAATATACTTACTATCAAAGCAAATGCTTCAATTGTAATAGAAATCATGCTTTGTATCGCCATAGTTCCCCTCCTGAAAATTTCACCGCGTTAATCTGTAATTAAATCCTCCAATGGTACATTCATATTTTTCTGTACTAATAATAATTAACACCAGCAAGTCCCTCATATAATATATTTTATACAAAATACATTTTCTATATTATACAATATTTTTGTGTTAATTTCCAGATGAATAATAATATTTTTGTGCAGCACTGTATTTACAAATATATTTTTGATAAGAGGCTATGAATATATCAGATTCACCATAGGAACTCTTCAGAATATAATTTTTATAAGCTAATACATAAAGTTCAGAAAAACGAGAACGAATCACCATATGGAAATGTTCCGGACACATACAAGTGTTATGAAAATGCTAAAATATAACTCATCACTTCAAGACTGTTTTCTTTCACTTCGCAAGGCAAATATAATACTTTAACACCTTGTTTTACTGCATAATCCAGGGCATCTCCGAACTCCTTGTGTGTTTTGTAATTCGGAAAAACCTTTGTAACTTCAGGCATGGTGATGGCAAATGCTATATAGCACTCGTATCCAAGCTTTGAAGCTTCAGCAAGTTCGTTCAGATGCTTTACGCCTCGCTCTGTAGGTGCGTCAGGGAAATACCCTGTACCGTCAATTTCAAGTGTACAACCTTTTACCTCGATAAGAATTTTTCGGTTACCACATTCAAGATAAAAATCTACTCTTGATTTGCCAAAAGTATATTCCGGTTTGAGAAATGTTATATTCGAAAAAATTTCAGGCTTGCTTTCAAGCCACTCTTTTATAACCTTATTCGGAGCCTGACTATCAATATTGACCAGTCCAAGATTTTCTTTGTAAACAGCTATCAGATCATATTTTGTTTTTCTGTCAGGGTTATCTGATTTTTCAAGAATGACCTTACTGCCTGGTATAAGCAGTTCCCTGCACCTTCCGGTATTCTTTACATGAACTGTTTCAATCTCCCCGTTTATTTCAACTTTTGCTATAAAACGATTCGGTCTAGCGATAAAGGTTGCTGATTCTATATTTTTATATTTCATATTTACCTCTTCATTAATCAATGTTCATTGTTTATTCAGAAACAAAACCGGTGAAATAAACAGTTCTGTTTCATAAGCCAGTCAACAGCATTTTCAACTATGATTCCATTATAATTACCAGGTGAAAATCTGTCAAGTGTCAGTATTGTCTTAAAATAATGGTCTCTGATATTAATATTGCCTTGCACATCCGTTCCCTGCTGTCACTCCGTGCATATCGGCACCGGTGAACGAAAAAATATTTTTTTCGTTCACTATAACTGTTGTATTTCAAATGAGAATTATTTTGTTAAGGACAACTGTATTTGCAGTGTAAAAGATACAGACTACATAATTTCAACAAATATACTGATGAAATAATACTTACTTTTTTCAGCAGGACAACGCAACTGCTTAGAATTTCTTGCTAAAAATAACTGAGATCATGTGATTCTTTGCTGTTTCACATGATTTCAGTTTTTTATATGAAAATTTTTCCTTATCATTTGTCTATGGATTACAGTTCTTACAGGCTGAATATCCCTGACTGATTATCTCATCTCTGGCTCCTGTGTACTCTTTTTTATTCTCCTCCTTCATCTGTTTGACAGATCTGCATGACGGGTAATGAAATTTCTTTGTATTGGTATTCAAAATATACTCTTGTCCGGTATTTTCCGTATCAGGCACTACCTCATTCTCAATTTCTTCAGGTTCTGTCTGAACGTGCATTTCTGCAATCTGACTTTCACCGTCAGAATAGTTAATTTCTATTCCCGGTTGAATGTTGTAACAGAAAACACAAAAGCTTAGTCCAGAACCGTTATCTTCGACAGACAAAGCCTCCATAAGCACTCCGCTGGCCACAAGATTACTGCCGTCAAATACAGGAGTTACCCTGTACAGTACATGATTGCCACTCTGCCTGATATATTCTGCTGTTTTATCCTCAAACTGAAGCATGCCGGACACATTCATGTATCTTGTACCGGTTATAAGATTTCTCTCATCTGCATTTTTTCCGCAAAGCTGATACCCGATGAGATGACAGCGATTATACAGATACAAATCTGAGATAAGCTCAGGGTATTTTACTGTATGCCAGCCGGAAGGCTTAATCATACCGATACCTTCACGTTCAGCTTCCGGCATTGTTTCCGGTCCAAGCATTTCAAATACCGTTCCGCATCTTCCAAGACTGTCGAGTTCAGAATATTTTTCAAAGTATTGATCGGTGAATACTTCGAAATAAGGCTTATTATCATTTATTTCCACGTATGCTTCACTACTGTATTCGGGTATTGAAGACATGGCTACTGAAGAATCTGACGGAAAAATTATCTCAGCTTTCTCAGTAACCGCTTCAGTGATAATTTCAGCTGGCTCCGTTTCGTGTACAGTTGAAACTATCGAAGTTGCAGTTATTGTTTCGGATGTTGCTGTTGTTTCAATTTCAGTAGCTGGTTCAGTATCAATTGGTTTCCCGGTTTCAGTTACTGTATAATCAGATTCAGAATCCTCAATGTTCATACGATAAACACTTTGATTGTGGTATGAATCAGGGACGCCACAGGACGAAAACATCAATAAAGAAACAAACAACAGTGACAATACCTTTTGGATGGATTTTCCTCGTTTCACCATATAAATATCCCCCATTTTCATAAAAAACACCGCAAGCTATAATGCCTGCGGTGTTTTCTGCTAAACATATAAATGCAGCTGGCTGACATTCCACAGTCCCTATAGCTTTGCGTCA
>JAUNJJ010000152.1:984-7311 GCA_030533325.1 Oscillospiraceae bacterium | reverse complement strand
AATAATGATCCGGAAAATAAAGGACGTGTTCAGGTTCATTTCTGTGAAGTTGAAGATGAAACATTAGATAATAGAATCTGGATTGATTATCTTAGTGGTTATGTTGGTGAAAAAAATACAGGAATAAAAATGATTCCGGATATAAAAGATACAGTAAAAGTAATATTAAGTAAACAGGATGTATTCATAGCCGGTTCATTGAGAAAATCAAGTATTCCTGAAAAATATGCTGTTGTATCAGATAAATCTGTTATTTACGGTGATGATAAGTATATTACTTTTAACAACGATAAAATTGAAATGTCATTCGGTGAAGAAAAAAGCATGATTTATATGGATGACAGAAAACTTGATTTATTGTTTGGAAAAGAAAAAAGCATGATTCATATGGATGACAACAAACTTGATTTACTTTTTGATAAGGATGAGAATATTATTCATATTGATCAGAAAGAAATAAATTTACTGTTGGGTGAAAGTAATAAAGTTGTTATTGATAAAGATAAAATATCCGGATTAATTGAACAAAACAAAAGTTCATTTACTGCTGATAAAAACAAAGTAGAAATAAACGCGAATGGCAGTAATTTTTTACTTGAAAAAAATAAGGCTGCAATAAATACAGGTCAAACTGAAGTCTTATTAAATGGCTCGGATGTAAGTATATCGGGTGTAAATATTAAATTAAAAACATAAAGAAAAGGGTATTTATGGATAGAAATGATCTTAGAACAAGAATAAATGAAATAATAAATAAATCAGATATTGAAAATAGAAATATCTGGACAGATATTATGGATAAAATCTGCGAATATGAAGAAGAGAAGTTTGATTTGCTGAAAAACAGAGTTGAGAATCAGCTTGCCTCAGAGTCTGGTGGCTGGAAAATAAATTTTAATCTTGCAGACAGTACATACTTCAATCAGCAAGGTGAAACAGATTTTCCGGTAGAGATAAATCATTATGGATTTCTTTTGTGCAGATACGAAGAAATTAATGAATATCTTAGCAAAACATACATCGGAAAATATACAGATGAAAAAAATTCTGAAAAAAGTTTTGAATATTCACTTATTCCATATAAAACTGCAATTGATGAATTTGAAAGAGAAATATTTGAAATTGCAGATTTGTATAAGATAAAAACTCCAGTAATATATGCACCTTTATTAAGAAGACTGATGAGAATCTCAACTGATATAGACTTAAGTAATAGCAAAAATATTAATTTCTGTATTTCTGAAAACAATCTAAAAGATATATTTTATACTGACAAACGTCTTATCTGGAACTGTAAAATAGAATGCAGATCAGCGTATTCTGAAGAAAAAATAGTCAATAGTTCAAAGTTTAGATATAAATTTGATAATATAAAGTCTGATGAATATATACATTTTTCAGAAAAAAATTTTTCAGATTATGAGATACTGAAAAATGAAAATGATATATCAGTTATTTCAGAAAGGATAGATTCAAATCATAAATTTAATAAGTATAAATTCTTTAATTGTGTAAATGATGAATTTTCTTATGAGTTTGATGATAAAGAAAAATTACCTGTAAGAATTATTAGCATTTCTGATATTCATGATATATTAAACAGATTTTCATTTAATGGTCGAGTAATAGTAAATGAAGGTGTAATTACGGATATTCTGAAAATCAAAAGTCAGGTTGAAAGTGGTTCTGTTGTGATTTGTAAATATAACAGAAATCAGGAATATAAATACTGTAATGATTTTTATCTCAGTATGAAGGACAGCGTTTCAAGAAGTATTTATCTTATATTTAAAAATGATTCGGAAGACATATTTTTCTTTGACAAAATTGTTTTCATAATTAATTTTTTAAGACGAAACTATCCTGAGTTTAACTGGGAAGGTGGATATAGAAAATGAATTTTTTATGGGATGATTATTCAGAAGATACTTTCTATTCAATTGATGATTTCAGTACATTTACAGACCGAATAAAAAAAGTGGAGAAGAAAAGGGGAAATTATAATTATCAGGTAGATTTAAATATACGCTATCCTGATTTCAACTATACTAACTTCTTTTTCCACAATTCAAATGATTATGACAGTCAGATAAACAGGTATAATTATATAAAAGAATCAGATGAGTTGAATATACTCTGTCATTTGCTTAGAAATCTTGAAGAGTATAATGATGTTACAGAATTATCATTACTGAAAACACATTTTAAAGAAAATATAATAAAAAACAAATATGGTTTAGCTGTAAAAGAATGTTTTATGAACGTCGAAAATACATTGCAACAAAAAATATTATATTATATGGTAGAAAAGAATGTTCATGAAAAAAATGTCTTTTATGAATGCGTATATGAATTGTTCGAGAATGTAATTTTTTATATAGATGATTTTGAAAATAAACTTCTTATTTTTACAATGTCGTCTGACAATCATCAAAATAAAGATTTATATTCACTAATAGAATTGCTGTTTAAGGATATTTTTCTTAATGTATCAATTTATTGGAATACTTCTCCTGTTATATTTGATGAAAAAGATTATATTATAAGCGATTCAGAGAAGTTATTTTTGAACTTAATTTGAATTTGGAGAGTGATTATATGAGCGAGAACAGAACGCCGATAAGAATAGGTATCGACTTCGGAACAACAAATACAGTTATTAGTTTCAGGCGGAATGATGGAAAAATAAAAAAATGCGGTGATGGTGGTAAGAGTATCAGGACTGCAGTTTTTTTCAAATCCAGAAATGAATGTTTGATAGGCGAGGAGGCAATAGCTGAAGGTTATAAATATCCTAAAGCTCTTGCAGTAAACTTTAAACCAAGAATAAAGGGTGACAAATATTCAATAACAGCTGCTGATGGTGAAGAATTTGAACTTAAGCCTGCTGCTATTGCCAAGATTTTTTTGAACAATGCTTTAAATAAATTCGTAACCAAAAGAATGAACAAAGAATTTGGCGATATAGAATTCAGGAATGAAGACAGAGTTGTAGTTACAGTTCCAATAAAATTTAACCCGGAAGAAAAGAAGGCTGTAAAAAAAGCAGCGGAAAAAGCTAACTTTCCTAATGTCAGTATTGCTTTTGAACCAACAGCGGCAGCTGTTGCAGTTGCTGATATGAATTCTTCAAACGAAGAAGAGGAGAATATTGCTGTATATGATTTTGGCGGAGGAACATTTGACGTATCTGTTATTCAGAAAAAGAAAAATGGAGTATATGTACCGCTTGAAAAAGGTCAGGGTGGCGATAAAAATCTTGGCGGAAATAATATAAGCCAAAAAGTGATTGAAGATTTTATTCTTCCTGAACTTGAGGACAATGATATATATCTTTCACTCGATACCGATGATGAGGATTTTGAATTTGATCCCGATGATTATTCTACAGAAGATTATGAACCGGAAGAGCATGAGTATTTATATAACTGGATTATTGCAAAAACAATGGCAGAAGATGTAAAAGAAACTTTCTCAAGTGATGATGTATCTGAGACAGAGGAGTTTACTTATTATTTTCATAAAAATGGTTCGGACTGTCCGGTAGAATTTAAAATATCCAAAACGGATTATGACAATTCTATACGCAGTTTTATAGAAATAACAGTTTCGATTACTGAAAAAGTAATTAATGAAACTGAAAGTTTTCATGGTGCAGAGATAAAAAGAATCGTCTTAGCCGGAGGAAGTTCACAGATAAAACTTTGTCGGGAATTATTAAGTGAAAAATTTGAAGACAGAGGAATCAAAGTAGTCTGTGATGTAAACATTTTTGATGTTATTTCAAAAGGTGCCTTGATTTTATGTGAAAATGAAAAAGACCTTAATATCGAGGAGAGAACAGTATCTCAGTTTGGTATTGATGAGAAAAAAGGCGGAATGTATGTTGTGTTTGCACCACTTATTATGGAAGGGGCTAAGCTGCCGGTTTCCGGAGAAAGAGACTTTGAAATCGGTGATCAGACAAGCGGGGAAATCAGGGTAAGACTTTATGAAAAAGATGTAAAAAATTATCCTGATGCAAGCCGAATAAACCGGGATGAAGGTATTTCCGAGATAAACGAATATCGTATACCTATTCCTCAGAGTGAATGCAAACTTAAAAATGTAAAAGTAATATTTACTATTGAGAAAGACGGTACACTTAAACTTACTGCGGATTTCATCGATGAAAAAGGCAGCGTTGTAAAAAAAGTAGAAGTAGATATGGACAGTGATAGTAATTTGGAGTAAGTGCTATGAATAATAATATTGAAGGTTTACTGAGCAAATATAAAGTTGATTTTGAAAGAGATAAAATTAAGTTTATATTTGAAAAATATCCATTTAACAGAGGTCTTTCTGAAAATGAAACTGTTTCTACAGACAAGCCAGTTGAAAAAATACAGGTAAATGTTTCAAAACCTCATGGAGATACAAAAAAGGAAAGAGTTATTAAAGTAGGAAAAACATATGTAAAAACTATAATGAATAAGCTGGCTAAACTGAAAGATGTTCTTCTTGACCGTGATTATAAAGCAATTAGTAACATCTACGAAGGAATTCTTAAAGAAGATGATTATGAGGAATCAGATGAAGTGATGGCAGCAATTCATAATGGGATTGAAAAATATGTGTACGGTTCATTTGTAAAAGTTGCACCGGAAAATTTTAAGTTACTGACAGAATATATTTCCGATTGTGGATATAAAAAAGTTGAGGTACCGGCTCAGTCATCTGTAAAGAATTTTTTTCGGTATTTTAAGGATACATTTCCGATAAAGACCGATGAAAAAATGATTGATTCGGTTATAAAAAAGATAAACAGGGACGCTTATGAAATTGCATATGATTATGATGGTGAAGCAGAGCGGCTAATTTTAAAAGGCTCGTGTGATTATTATAAATATGAAGATTAAGAGAGTGAGGAATTATTATGCAAGGTGAAGTTATTTTTTCAGTTATACTGACAGCTATAATAGTGTCTGTTGCAGAAACTTTTGTTTTACACAGGATGAATTCAAACTTTGAAAAAAACGTAAAGAAGAGCGATAAGAAAAATGAAGATTCACTGTTGATGTTTGAAAGAAAAATTTCTGTTCTTGAGAACGATATTGAAGAACTGAATAAAAAAATATCAAGAGTTGAGACATTCAGCAGTGATAGATCCGGACTTGATGAATTAAGAAACGAAGTTGCGGAACACAGAAAATATATTAAGGAGTTATCCAAATATCTGAAAAAAGAGGATATCATCAATAAGCCTGATGAAAAATTTGTGCAGTATCTTGATTCTATCGAAAAAAGAATATCAAAAATCGAAAAGGAATCACCTAAAAAAGGTATACCTGATGATGTTGACAGCATGTTCAGACGTATAGCAGAGAGAATAAAGACTGAATCAGGTGAGCTGTCTTCCTTAAAAAATGAAGTAATCCAGTTAAAAGAAATTATCAGAAAACAGAATGAGATAATTTCAAGACAGGAAGAATCAATTAAGCAGTTAAAAAACAAAGCTGATGGAGTGAAAAAGGTTGCTGTTAAAATACCTGAAGACAGCGAAGAAAAAACTACTGTTAAAAAGAACGCCGGTGAATATCGTGAGTACAGGAGTGAACCTGTTGCAGAAGTTGTAGTTCCTAAAGAAAACAAGGCAACAGTATCAAATGAAACTAAAAGCGTAATTAAGGTAAATAAAACTTATATAAAGGAAATACTTGATTATACTAAGGAACTAAAGTCAGTTATTGGCGAAAAAGATTACACACGTTTTACAGCGGAGCTCAACAACGTTATCGATTTGGACGATTTTAGTGATCCTGAAGAAACGATGACAACAGTTCATAATGCAATAGAAAAATTCATATATGGTTCGTTTATAAAGGTGGCACCTGAACAGGTTGATTACTTAAGACAATTTATATTAAAGTGCGGATACAAAAAGGTTGAAATAAGTGAAAACGTTTTGCTTGCAGATAAGATGAGATATTTTAAAGATGTATTCCCGGTAAAAACTGATATAAAATCCAAAGATAGTGTAATCTGCAAGGTAAACAGAGAATCATACATAATCACTTATGACAATGACGGTGATAATGAAGAATTGTTACTTAAGGGATCATGTGATTATTATAAATATGAGGGATAGTCATGAGTGTATTTGGAATAGATTTTGGCATGGAGAACATAAAGGTATCATGTGTTAGTGATAAAAACATATGCAGGCCAGTTAAAATTAGCAATAAACAGGGCACTGGTGATATGGCTCCGAATGTAATATATTATAAAGAAAATGAAGACGGTGATTTGAATTATTATTGCTTTGACAGCAGGGAAGTAAAAAAAGCA
>JAUNJJ010000152.1:0-971 GCA_030533325.1 Oscillospiraceae bacterium | reverse complement strand
TTTCACATATTAAAAGACAGCTCCAGTATGAAACATGGAAAAAGCCTGTTTGCTCAGGTAAATATTCACTTTCTGCTGAGGAAATCTCCAGAGACATATTCGTGAAAATAGCAGAAAAAATAAAGAAAGAACAACGTGTGGAAGAAATAGAGGCTGTTCTTACATATCCGGTTACTTTTTCAGAACACTTAAAAAAGAAACTTAAAGGTTGTGCGGAGCAAGCAGGCATTAAGGTTATTGAAATGCTTACAGAACCTTTTGCAGCAATGTTTTCAGATGAAATAATTGAAAAGTTTGAAGAAAGTAAAAAAGAATATAACTGTATTATATTTGACTTTGGTGGTTCAACACTTGATATTTGTCTCATAAGAGCTTCCGGTAAAGAAAAGAAGAAAATAGAGTTGCTTGCGTCTTCAGGAATGGTTTTCGGTGGATATGATATTTCCGAACTTATATTTAATGATATTATTCTTGAAAATTTTAAAAAAGAGATCGATGAAGCAGATAAAAATCATACGTATTCAAGGCATGCCTCTATCTCCGAGTTACGACCGCAGGCAGAAGAGTTAAAAGTAAACTTAAATCAAAGCGACTGTGAAGATGATGATACCGAAGAAATTGCCTTTTTGGGAAAAAGAGTATCAATAAGCAAAAAAGATATTAATGACATGCTCGATAAGCATGAAATAAACAAAAAAATCAAAGATCTTATCATTAACATGATTGATTCCGTTGATGAGGGAATGGAAACGGATGATATTTCTGAAGTCATTATGGTAGGTGGTACTTCACATATGACATATTTTCAGGATATTATAAAGGAAATCTTTGAGGATGAAGATATAATCGATGAAGATATTCTTGAAGATGATGCTGTTTTCTATAATTCGGTTTCATGTGGTGCGGCAAGGTATATCAGCGAAAAAGAAAATTATGACATTTCAAAAACGATTCCTCTTGCTGTCGGTTTT
>JAUNJJ010000031.1 GCA_030533325.1 Oscillospiraceae bacterium | reverse complement strand
TTTATAACAGGAGGAAAAAACATGGGTTACAAACATGGTGCGTATGCAGGGATTACAAACAGCAGAGTCCAGTCGTCATCACAGTCTGCTACAGTCGTTGCATACGTCGGAACGGCACCGGTAAATCTGATCAAAGGCTACAACGAAGATTTAGTGATTAACACACCGGTGAAAATAACAGACATAAAAACAGCGAAGAGCATGTTCGGAATGTCAGCTGCCTGGTCACTCTATACTTTATGCGAGGCAATGACTGTACATTTTGACTTACAGAAGGTAGGACCATTTTACATGGTCAACGTACTCAACCCGAAGATTCACAGAAAAAGTGACGAAACAACAAAGAATCTCGTAGTTTCAAACGGCAAGGCCGAATTTAAGTCAAATACAATTATTCTTGACACTTTTGCTGTGGAGGATAAAGTAGAAGGAGTTGACTATGAGGTTTCATATGATTTTGAAGCGGAAACCGTTACTGTAAAATTCCTTAAGGAAGTAGTACAGGCTTCGCTCACTGCAAGTTTCTATGAAGTTGACTTTGAAAAAATCACATCCTCAACTATAATCGGAACTTCAGGAAACGGAGATTACTCAGGAATCCACGCTCTTGAACTTCTCTATCCAAAGTACAATGCTGTACTCTCGGTTCTTGCCTGTCCGGGTTGGTCAGAAAAGCCCGACGTATACGCAGCAATGTGCGCTGCAGTAACTCAGCTCAACGGTCACTGGGATGGATTTGTAAATGCAGACCTTCCGGTTTCAGAAACTGTAAGCACAATCGAAGAAGCTCTCAACTGGAAGAACGAAAACGGATACAGCTCTGAACGTTCAAAGGTTTACTGGCCTATGGCAATCGATGGAGCGGGAAGAGTATTCCATCTCTCGACTATAGCAACGGCTAAGATGCTTGAAGTCGACGGAAACAACGGAGACATTCCGTTTGAAACAATCTCAAACAAGCAGATTACTGCCGCAAAGCAGTATTTCGGAGAAAATTCAAAAAACAAAGGGTTCGATCAGAATTCAGCAAATACACTTAATGAGCAGGGTATAACAACCCTCTGCTTCTGGGCTGGAAGATGGGTGCTCTGGGGACCTCATACAGCAGCGTATGCATTTAACGGAACAGCTGACAAGAGAGCGACATTTGATGTTAATATGAGAATGCTCATGTACATCACAAACAGTTTCCAGCTTGACAACGGTACAAAGATTGATCAGCCGATGACGATTCAGGAGAAGGAAAGCATCCTTGTGGCCGAAAGAGAAAAACTCGACACTCTCGTTGGGATAGGGGCATTGATAGGAGATCCTGTCGTAGAATTCCTGGAAGACGAAAACCCGTCAGAAAACCTTCTCAACGGAGACTTCGCATGGCATTTCGAAGTGACAAACACACCGCCGTTCAAATCAGCTACTGCTTATGCTACGTATACAGACGACGGATTCAAAGCGTATTTCGCTGAATAAAAGGAGTGATACAAATGGCTGGAAAACAGATGGATATAAAAGGACCGATTCTTGCAGATACACTTTACTGTGATGGCTGGCTGGCAGGCAGAGATGTTGAATTTACGCTTCCTGACATCACTTTTAAAACCGCTGAAATACAGGCAATGGGAACAATGGTTACTCCGCTTATCGGACTTGTTGAGAATATGGAACTTACAATAACAAGAGTTGGTGTGGATTCCGGATACGGAGATCTCAACGAACTTGACAGGCATTCGCTTGAATTCAGATGGGTTCAGGTTAGCATCGGAAAAGACGGTACAACAAAAACCGAAGGATGCAAAGCGTACATAAGAACAATGCCTTCAGCAATTCCTGGATTTTCGGTTAAACCGGGGGATGCAATATCCACAAGTCACAAGTACAATGTAACAAGAATGCAGATTTATGTTGGCGGAAGAGAAAAAATTCTTATTGACAGACTGAGCAACATACTTCGTGTAAACGGAACAGACTATTCAAAATCAATCGAAAATCTGCTTTAATCAACGCAGCCGCCGTTATTTGCGGCGGCTGTATCTGTTTTGAAAGGAAGAAATAACATGAAAACATTAGAACTCAAAAACCCTATTCTCATAAACGGAGAAAAAGTTTCAAAGCTGAAGTATGACGAAAACGAAATCACAGGTGTACTTTTTGCTGAAGCAGACACAAGAAAAAGAACAAATTCATCCGGAACGGTAGCTATCTCGCCTGCTGCAGAATTCGATTTCGCTCTCCACACATATCTTGGATATGCAGCTATAATCGCAGTCAATCCGCATATTGACTGGTCGGACCTTGAAAGAATTAAAGGAAATGATGTAATTGCTGTAACGAGAATCGGAAGAAATTTTATGCTCGGTGTCTCGGAAGAGGATTCACAGGGAGAAACCTCAGAAGAGCCTACAGAGACTTCAGCAGAGTCTATCATACCAGCATTGACGGACTCGAACGAAAACGGATTGCAGACTTTGTGATTGAATATGCCGAGGCAGCTGAAGACCTTTCAGAAGAGAATGAGCGGCAGAAACAGCGGGCAGCTCTGAATAAAAAATATCGCTGAAAAGGGGTGAGAAAATGGCAAAAGAATTATCGACAACCATACAGATTGGTGGCGTTCTGAGTCCAAGTCTGCAGAATTCAATAAACAAAGCAGTCAAGGAACTGGAAAGCATGAGTAAAGAAACTCTTGCTGCTGCCAATGCGTCAACAAAACTGGCGGCCGAAATGAAAAAAGAAGAATCTGACCTTTCAAAACTTAAGCAGGAATATGCAAGCTATGTTATTGAAGGACGTGAAGGTTCTGAAGAAGCCCGTAATCTTGCAACAAGAATTCAGAAGTTAAGTACCGAATTCAGCGAAAACAGAGATAAGATAACAGCGGCATATCAAGCCGCAGACAGGTTCGACAATTCGCTTGAACAAGTTGGAGAATCAGCATCGCAGGCGAATGAAGGGTTTACAGTGCTCAAAGCAACACTTGCGAATCTTGCATCTCAGGCAATATCAGCAGCAGCATCTGCAGTAAAAAGTTTCGTTTCTGATGTGGTCACTCTCGGACGTGAGTTTCAAGCAACAATGTCAGAGGTACAAGCTATTTCAGGCGCATCAGCAGAGGAACTTGAAATACTTGAATCAACAGCAAGAGAATTCGGTGCTACAACTACATTTAGCGCGAAAGAATCCGGGGACGCATTGAAATACATGGCGCTTGCCGGATGGGATGTAAGTCAGAGCACAAGTGCACTCGGTGGTGTTCTCGATCTTGCCGCTGCATCCGGAATGGAACTCGGAATGGCATCAGACATGGTAACAGACTATCTTTCGGCTTTTAGTATGAAGGCCGAGGAAGCAGGATACTTCGCGGATCTTCTTGCAAAAGCGCAGTCATCAAGTAACACCTCTGCTATGCAGCTTGGCGAAGCGTATAAAAACTGTGCCGCAAACTTCAATGCCGCCGGTCAGGATATCGAAACAGTTACGTCAATCCTTGAAGGTATGGCAAATCAAGGCTTCAAGGGTTCTGAAGCCGGTACTGCATTGGCTGCAGTCATGAGAGACATCACAGCAGCTATGAAAGACGGAAAAATCATGATAGGTGATACATCCATTGAAGTAATGGATGCCGCAGGAAACTATCGTGATATGACCGACGTTCTCGCGGAAGTAGGAAAAGCAGTTGATGGTATGGGAACAGCTGAAAGGGCAATGGCGGTAAGTACAACATTTACAGCCAAGTCCACAAAAGGACTTAATCTCATCCTCAACGAAGGAATGAATAAGATAGCCGGATACGAGGAAGTACTGAGAATGGCCTCTGTAACAACGGAAGGACTTGACAAGTCTCTTAAAGACGGCGGTTCTTCACTCTCAGAAATCAAGGAAGCTTTCAGAAAAGCCGGAATAAACGGTGAATCATTCGACAAAATACTGGGAAGTTCTCAGGGTTCTTCAAAGAAATTCACAGAAATGCTTAACGAAGCATGTAAATCAGGCCAGACTGCCGAGGAAGTATTCAGCAGTTTAGGATTATCTCAAAGCGATCTTGCAAAAGCCTTCGAAAATGCAGAAGGTTCAGCCGAAGCAATGGCAAGAGTAATGAACGACAATCTCGCTGGTGACCTTAAGAGCCTTAACAGTGCTTTTGAAGAACTGAAACTGAAGGTGTTCGATAAACTTGAACCACTTCTGAGAAAAGGCGTTCAATTCCTGACGAACAGTGTAATTCCTGCAATAACAAACATAAAGAAGTACATACCTGACATAACTATCGCACTGGGTTCGCTGTCAGCTGTTGTAGCCGCATTCAAATGGCAGAGTATACTTGGCGGTATATCAAAGGTTCAGGGTGCAATAAAAGGCGTTTCCTTAGCACTCGGAGCAGTATCGGCTCCGGCACTCGTAGTCATTGGCGTAATAACAGCAGTCGCCGCAGCTTTCCGTCACTTATGGAATACAAATGGAAACTTCAAACGAGTATTCATAAACACCTGGGCAAAAATCAAAGAGGACTTCAAAAAGTTCGGTGATGAAATAACCAAGCGCCTGAACAAACTCGGATTCAGTTTCAGCGATATATCCGACGCAATAAAATCCGCCTGGAGCGGCTTTTGCAATTTTCTCGCACCGGTTTTCAAAAGCGCATTCAAATCAATAGAGATACTTACAAAAACCACGTTCGATGTAATACTTGGTGTATTCGACACCTTCTCAGCAATATTTAACGGCGACTGGGAAGGAGCATGGGAAAGCATCAAAGAAGTTTTCGGAAACGCATGGAACGGCATTTCTGAAGTATTCTCGCTAAATATAGACGGTCTGGAATCAGCTGCAGATGTTTTCTTAGGCTGGTTCGGTACCTCGTGGGACAAAGTATGGGAATCGGTTCCTGAGCCTGTAAAAACTGCAATTTCAGACGCTTCTGAGTGGGTTTCCACAAAGTTCGGAGAAGCAAAAGAATTTGTCGTAAACGAAGCAGTTCCGGCAATAAAAGAAAAATGGGATGAAGTTGCACCAAAGGTTCAGGGAGCAGTAACTGAAGCGGGCAGATTTGTGTCCGAAAAGTTCGGAGAAGCAAAGGAATTTGTTGTAAACGAAGCAGTTCCGGCAATAAAAGAAAAATGGGATGAAGTTGCACCAAAGGTTCAGATAGCAGTATCCGAAGCAGGCAGATTTGTGTCTGAGAAGTTCGGAGAAGCAAAAGAATTTGTTGTAACCGAGGCGATTCCTGCGATCAAAAATACCTGGGACGAAGTATCTCCAAAGGTTGAAAGTGCGATTTCTACAGCTTCAGGCTATATATCCACAAAGTTTGGAGAAGCAAAGGAATTTGTAGTAAACGAAGCAGTCCCGGCGATTACTAAAAAGTGGGACGAAATAAGCGGAAAAGTATCAGAAGTAATCGACTTTGTAAGTCCTTATGTAACAACAGCTTTTGAAGATATTAAAACTTTCATAACCGAAACTGTAATACCTGTACTAACTGACGCTTTTAACAACATCAAAGAAAATATAGGACCGGTTATAGATTTTATAAAAGATGAAGTGATACCGGAAGCAAAAGCTACAATTGAATCAATAGTAGGATTCTTTAAATCAGCCTGGGGACTTATTCAGGCAGTTTTTGAAAAAATCAAACCAGTTATCATGGTAGTACTCGGAACGATTGTGGCGGCAGCTGTCGCAGCCTGGGAAATAATCAAAGCGGCATTTGAACCGGTAGTAAAAATAATCGGAGGTGCGTTTAAATACGCTTGGGAAATAATCAAAGCTGCATGGAGCAACGTCACGTCGTTCTTCAGAACAATAATCGACACAATCTCTGGAATATTCTCTGTAGTTTCATCACTTTTGAGCGGTAATTTTTCAGAGGCATGGGAAGCAATAAAAGGTATATTTTCTTCATGGGGAGAGTTCTTCTCAGGAATCTGGGAAAATGTCAAAGCATTATTTAGCTCTGGTGTAGAATTTATCGGAACTGTACTCAGCGGAGCATGGGAATTCATATGCAACCTGTTCTCACCGGCTGTAGAGTGGTTCAGGGAGAATGTACTCCAGCCTGTAAAAGAAACGTTTGATGCAATAAAGCAGAAAATATCTGACGTACTGTTAGCAGTTCATGAATTTATATCCAGAAAATTTAATGAAATCAAAACTGTAATATCAACAGTGATAAACGTTGTTAAAACAGTTCTGGCAAACGTATGGGACAATATAAGTTCCAAGGTTATGTCAGTATGGAACGCTATACATGATGCAGTATCTGAAAAAATAAATGCCATCAAATCAACTGTGTCTGACGTAATTGAAAAAGTAAAAAGCATAATGTCAGAGACATGGGATAACATAAGCGGCAAAGTCACAGAAATATGGGATAACATCACAGGGAAGATAAGTGAAAAGGTAACCGAAGCGAAAAACACCGTTTCAGGAATTTTTACAGAAATAAAAGATACGATAAAAAACAGGCTTGAGGACGCATTTTCACACGTATCAAGAATATTCTCGGACATCTTCAACAAGATTGACGATAAGATAACGTCAGCGAAAAATAAGGTTCATGAAATGATTGATGCAATACTTGAAAAGTTCAAGTTTAACTGGGAACTTCCTAAACTCAAACTGCCTCATTTCAAGATAGAAGGCGAATTCTCACTGAATCCTCCAAGCGTTCCAAGCTTCGGAATCGACTGGTTCGCAAACGGCGGTATCATGACAAAGCCGACGGTTTTCGGCGCAAACGGGAATAATCTCCTTGCAGGTGGAGAAGCCGGACCTGAAGCGATCCTACCGCTCAATCTCCTCTGGGAAAAACTCTCAGGACTTTTCTCGTACTTCATGGGAAACAAAGAAACAATAAAGGAAATAAAGATAATCCAGCTCGACACAAAACTGCTTAACAGCATGAGCGAAAGAATTATTGAAAACAGAGCGGAAAGAATTCAGGAAAATACTCTTGAAAGACAGGCAAGTAAACTGATATCCATGAACAACTTCTCACTCGGAGAAATGGCATCAAGCGGCGGAACAACTATAATCTACGACTTCAGCAACTTTACATGGTCGCCAAACGTAGAAGTAGATGGAAAGCCTGATGATGATTTCATGGAACAACTCAGAAGTCATGAATATGAATTCTTCGACTGGCTTGAAGAATTTGTAAGATTAAGGGAGGCATCGAAATATGCTCGGTAAATTCAGAATAACAGGATATAAAAATTATATCACAAAAGAAGGAGATACTTTCGATGCATTATCCCTTTCGATGTACAACGACGAAAAATATGATTACGTCATCAGGCGATTCAATCCGGATTACTGTGACGTAATTATATTTGACGCTTTTGTAAAGCTGAGAATACCTGTTTTTGAGATAATCGAAGCACCTGATACTCTTCCACCGTGGAGGCAGAAACAATGAGTGAAATGAAACTATATTATAACAATGCTGATATATACAAAAACATATCAATGAACTACTGTGTACACGAAATGAACGCAGGTAAACGTTCAGATTCATTGACAATAAAATTCAACGATGTCAGCAGTATATGGTCCGTATGGAGTCCTGATACCAGCGATATCATCAGAGTGAAATACGGGAATACCGATTCCGGAGATATGTACATTCATTCTGTGACTTCCGAAAACGGAATATTTACATTAAGAGCATTATCTGTTCCGCCGGGTAATCTTGAGAAGAAATCAAGAGACTGGGAGAAAATCAGATTAACGAGACTTGTTGCTCAGATCGCTGAGGAAAACGGATTGTCTTACCAGCTTCATGGTGTTGACGAACAGGTTTATTCAAGAATAGTACAGGACAACGAAACGGATTTTGCATTTCTCGACAGAATATGTGAATGCGAAAGCTGTTGTTTTATGATATACAACAAAACAATTGTCGTATACAGCGAACCGTATATGGAAAGCAGGAGTGCAGGTATACTTAAAGTCGGAGAAAACGGAAAATTCCACTACAATAAATTCTACGGTAAGTATAAAACCTGCAGAGTAGTAAACGGAAAGTTTTCAGGAGAATTCAGTACAGATTACGGAAAAGGAGTTCTGAATATAACAGATCTGAAGCCGCTGTCAAACGGTGAAGCCATAAGATTTTCAAAAGCAATGCTGAGAAAATACAATAAAGATTCCGTGTGTGGAAAGATTACAAAGTCAATCGTTGACAAGTATTCCGCAGCAAGTGTAGTTAATCTGAAAACAGTAAAAGCATCAGCATGGGAAAAAAAGATGTTTATCACAAGTATAAGGAATAATTATCTTGAAAACAGATCTGATATATATTTCAGAGAATGCCTGGAGGGATACTGATGATTTACAAAGGAATGGTAAGCTCAATCGATGGAATGAAGGCAAGAATAATCCCGAGCGGAGAAAAAAGCAGAACAGTTCCTGACATAACGATTCCTGACAGCCTTAACGGCAAAATCGAAAAAGGAACATACGTCGTGTACGCTTATTTCGGCGACGGAGAAGGAATAATCCTTTCAAGAATGGATGGTAGATAGTATGGTTATTGCAAAATGGGGCAGAAAAGAATGGTCAGTAAGCCGCTCTTCAATCCTCAATATATCCGACATGAGTTTCAGTTATCAGCAGACAGCCGATAACAACACATCTACAGAAGAAAATAAACTCACAAACCAGCGAGGCAAAGAACTGTTCCCACTGAAATTCTCCACGATCCTTTATGCCGGTGCAGGCGTTGACGTCAGAGCAGAAATAAAAGACTGGGAATCACTTGTAACAAGTGTGAATTACTTTTACCTCGGCGGCGAACTTCTCGGGCCTGCACTTCAGCTCAGGAAAGTTTCAGTTACTGATGTAAAAACTGACGACTCCGGAAAAATGATTTACGCAAAGTTAAGTTTTGAGTTTAAGGAATACGATCAGGAAACGTCCAGCGTAAAAACAAATGTGCCGCCGCTTGAAATAACTGCATCGAAAGAGTCGAAAATAATCAAAAAAGAAGAAAACGAAGCACTTATGGTTTCAGAACTTAATGGCATAAGAATAGGCGACTGGGTAAGATTTGTCGGAAATACATGGGGAAACGGAGCCGAGCTCAAAAAAGGGTGGGCTGACCGTTCTCATGAGGTGACAGCAATTCAAGGCGAAACATACATACTCGGATTCCCGAACGGAATATGTGCCTGGGCTTACAGAAAAGACATAACTCTCGATTAACGGAGGAAAAATATGAAGTCATATGGTAATGGAACCGCTGAAACATGCGTGAAAAACTTATGTAAAATCATCCGCGGAGAAGTATATGGCGACAGGATCAGAGGTATAAACGGAGCTCTGATAGACAAAAACGTAGCTGTAGATGACATCAAAGAAGACGTGAAGTGGCTCGTAAATGAATACGAGCCGCGCGTCGAAGCAGAAAGAATAGAAGTAAAAAGCGTCGGTGAAGGGGATTACGTTATAGAAATCAGTACCGATAAGCGAGGTGAAGACAATGGCAGAACTTGAATTTATCGAAACAGACAGTAAAAAAATAAAAACAGCAATACTCACAGAACTCGAAAACGGAGTTAATGAGCAGCTTTACCCAGGCGACGAACGCAGAATATTCGGGGAAGCACTCGCGTCTGTTATTGTATCAGTTTTTAACAGCGTAAATGATGCGTGTCGTCAGAAAATGCTGAGATACGCCCGAGGTGAAACGCTCGATGCTCTCGGCCAAAGCAGGGACGTTTATCGAATATCAGCAAAAAAAGCGTCAGCTTTACTGGTCTTCAGTGTTAAAACCGCATATTCAACAAACATAATCATCCCGGAAGGAACAAGAGTAACGGGAGATCTTCAGAGATATTTTATTACAGTTAAATCAGCAGTACTAAATGCCGGAGATCTGAACGTAGAAGTTGAAGCTGAAGCAGAAAACAGCGGAACTGAATATAACGGGATCTTCCCTGGTGGATTAAATACCATTGTTGATATTTCAAGTGTCCCTCTTATCGACGCCGTATCAAACAAATTCACAACATCAGGAGGTGCTGATCCTGAAAATGATGAGGCATTCAGAGAAAGAATACGTGTATCCGAAAATAAGCTAAGCACAGCGGGCACGGAAAAAGCATATAAATACTTTGCAATATCCGCAAATGCATCAGTAACAGATGCTGCAGTTTTTTCTGATGAAAAAGGTGTCGTGAAAATAATACCTGTATGTGCTGGCGGAGAAATCCCGTCTCAGGAAATACTCGATGAAGTCTATAAAGCATGTAATGCTGATGACGTCAGGCCGCTTACAGATAAGGTGGTTGTAGAAGCTCCTAAAGCGGAGCTGTACGACATAGAGCTTACATATTACACAACCAAAAATGACGAATCTCAGGCAATAAAAAACATTGAAGGCGAATCCGGCGCAATATCCAGATACATTGAGTGGCAGGGAAGCCATCTCGAGCAGGATATAAATCCTGACTATCTAAGAAAACTAATTCTTAGCCCTGATTGGGAAAAAGAATTAGTCGGAGCCACACGAGTGGATATAGTTAAGCCGTCGTACAAACAGCTTGAAAAAACAACAATAGCGAAGTTCAGCGGAAACATCAGTGTGAATCACATAGTAGCGAGGTAGAAAAATGGCGGGAATGAAATTGTCGAATCTGCAGATTGAAAATATAATGCCGCAGTTCATGCGTTCAGACGAAGCCGTCGCAGCAATGTGTACGGCACTAAACAAAATTATGTCAGAGCCGTTAGGCTGTATCAAAAATGCAAGAACATGGGACAGATATGACTACATTTCTGAAAACGAATGCGACGAACTTGCTTGGGAACTTGATGTTGACTGGTATGATTCTTCCGCTTCTCTCACCGAGAAGCGAAGAATGATAAAGCAGGCTCAGCAGATAAAAAGAAAAAGAGGTACAAAATGGGCTGTCGAACAGCTTGTTTCAGTATATTTTGGAACGGGATATGTTATAGAATGGTTTGATATGCCTGAAATATGTGATGGTCCATATACCTTCTGTGTGCTCAGCAATTCTGAAATATCAGAAGAAAACTATTCGAAGTTTCTTGAATCTGCTGAGGTTGCCAAAAACGAAAGATCTCATATCTCAGGAATATATTTCTACTGGTTTATTACCAATGAAGTTATATGTTCTTCAAAATCGGATTTCCACTCGTATGGATACAGAACTTGCGGAACATATCCGGAACCAGCGATAGCCGGAATATCTAACATTGGCAAAATCGATTTGCGATTCGGCTTTAAGGAGTATTTTTATAAAAATATTCCTTCAGGCAGAATATCATGCGGTACATATCCCGGTGCAGCGGCAAAAGGACACTCGGAAACGCATACAACTTCCACGGGATTTTTGTGCAAAGTATCTGCGTATAGTTATGTATCCTGTGGAACAAAGAGATGTGGTCAGGATGCAGCAATTTTATAAAAAAGGAGGTGATAAGTATGGCTTATTTTCAGAGTGATTTTCTCAGTGAGCGAAGAGAAGACTGGCTGAGACGGTTGCATTCCGTTGAGGTGCTTGTCGGCTCGACATGGTATGCTGGCACTATCAATCAGAAAAAGGTTGACGGAGACACAATCGTTATTATGGCAACTTTTCCGCAGCTTGACGATTCCAGTGTAACTATAACAGCTTCAAGGATAAAAGATATCCGCGGAGAAGTCGCTGCATATCAGGCAAAGTCGATAAAAAAAGCGGCAGGTCAGGGTACTCTCATAAAGATATCCATACCTGTTCGTGAAATCTAAAGGAGGGAAACTATGTATCAGAAAAAAGAATGGGTTGACGAAGTTATTGATGTCGAGAGCGGCGAAACAATACAGCGAGGAACTCCGCAGTCAGCTAAAAACTTCAACAACATAGAATCAGGCATACTTGATAATCAGATAGCGTCAAGTCTGATGCTTATTGCAATAAGTCAGCTCGAAGCAAATCTGGCTGTCGAGGAAAAAGTTGAAACTTTTACGAACACAGCGAAGTATCCGTTTAACAATTCCGCAAAAACAATCAGTATAAGTAATACCCGCACAAACACAAACTACTCAGTTGACACTGAAATCATAGAGCACGTCGGTGAGGTCGGCGACGTTGTTGTTTATGATAAAATGATCAATGGATTCAAAGTCAGGTTTGAAGGAAGTGCCGCACTCGCAAAAATAAAACTCATTGTAACGGGAGGAATTTAAAAAATGAACGATGTTAAAGTAATCGAAAAAAACGAAGGAAAGAAAATCGAATTCGAGCAGCAGGGAACAAAACTTTATTTTGGAGACGATGAGCTGATGCTCAACGCAGCAAAGTATCAGAAAGAATGGCCGGTATCCGTTGATATCTGCAGAGACAAATCAGGAAATCTTACAATCGGAGCGGAAAACGGGATAAAGTACGTTGCTCAGGTTGATATCCCTGAAATCGAATATGAGGAAGTGGAAGAAGAGGGAGACATAGTTCTTGCACCTGTACCGCTTGATATGTCAGAAGTAACAGTTACGCTCTGGAGCGTAGAATAAAAACAGGAGGAAATAAAAATGGCAAACTTTGATTTAACAAATCTCGCAATCAAAACGATATGTCCGAATAACGAAGCAAAAATCGACGATACCGGACTCCCGTCAATGATGGTTTACATACCTGCGTTTAAAAACAGTGATGTTCTCACAGGTGGAGACGACAGTATTCACCCTGCATTCATTGTAAACGGGAAACAGGTTCCGGGATTCTGGTATTCCAAATATCAGAACTGTACATACAACGGCGTTGCATATTCGCTTCCGGCCGAAGACCCACAGGCAAACATTACATTCGATACTGCGGCTCAGAGATCAGCTGCAAAAGGTCATGGATGGCATATAAGTACAAATGCCGAATGGGCTGCCATTGCTTTATGGTGTAGGAAGAACGGAACGATTCCACTTGGAAATAACAATTACGGCAAAGATGTAAGCGAAAGCAATTACAGAGCAATCAGGAAAACTACAGATAGCGGGAAAACCGCAAGAGTTGCTACAGGAACGGGACCACTCACATGGAGCCATGACGGAACGCCAAGCGGAATATGGGACCTTAACGGAAACGTTTGGGAGTGGCAGGCTGGAATTCGGCTGGTCTGGGGAGAACTTCAGATTTTCGACAGCAACAACGCTGCAGATTATGACAATCCGCAGAACGAAACAAGTGTGTGTTGGAAGGCGATAAACGCATCAGCAGGAGCGCTTGTTGAACCTGAATGTAAAACAACAGATTCGGAACCTAAAACTACAGGAAACACTATCAAACTTGATTTCGTTTCTAATATCTGGACGTATACAACAAGCGTTTCCAGCTCCGTAGATTTATACAGAAGCTGTGAATTTGGAAAAGTAACATGTACAAGTTCGATATGTGACGCAGCAAAAGTACTTCTTAGAGCTCTTGCGCTTCTTCCTGATGAAGGTTCTTCTGTTTCGGATTATAACGGAGACATTATGTACTGGAATAACCGTCAGTCAGAGCGTTTCGTGTATCGCGGTGGCGGCTGGGGCATCGGCTCGTTCGCCGGTGTGTTCTCGCTATACGGCTACACTCCGCGCTCGTACTCGCTCAGCAGCATTGGCTTCCGCTCCGCTTTAATACCGGAACTCTGAAATCTGAAAATCTGAAAATCTGGCAGAGAGCGGATTTCCGCTCTCTGAATATGGTGATAAAAATGAATGTTTTACAGCTAAGGCAAAGAATAATCCGGTCTATGATAAGAACGTCTGACCGAACTAAAAATATAAGAAGACCTGAAAAATACATATACAGAGACTACCTTAATGATGCATACATGAGAATGCTTAGATTGTGTATAAAGGCCAACAGGCAAAGAGGCGAAGTAAGAAAAAAACTGCAATGCGAACTTGATACCGAACTCGAAGTTATAAAAGGGCTGGTGGATATTGCGGCAAGTCCTGAAGATCCGGTAATCTCGGTCGGGCTTCATGAGGTCTGGAGTAAAGAATTATCTGAGATAGGAAGAATGATTGGCGGATGGATAAAATCTGACGCAGGAAAATAAAAAAACATGGGGGATATGTCGTAAAAATCGGAAGCGTTTCGTGTATCGCGGTGGCAACTGGAACAACGGCTCGAACGCCGGTGTGTTCTCGCTTAACGGCAACAATCCGCGCTCGAACTCGAACAGCAACATTGGCTTCCGCTCCGCTCTGGCCCGGCATCGTTTAGCCTGAAAGTCACGGCTTGTCAGGAACAACGGGCAAAAGGGATGTATCTCCCGACTGGAAAGTCAAAAATAATCGTATATATTCAGCGCCGATAGATGCGGAATGTATACAAGCTGTTAGACTGGCCGTTATTAGTTCTGACATCATAGCCTGCAGTGTGGCAGTTGCAGGTCGATGCAAAGCGAGGAGCGTCACGACAGTGCTGAATTATATAAACAATAGATGATCAATAACAACGATGAATTAATAAAAAGAGTATATTCCTGGGAAAACCTGTTTAACGCATACCAGCACGCAGCAAAAGGGAAATGGTTTGATGATGAAGTTGCAAAATTCAGTCAGAATCTCGAAGAAAACCTTATCGAAATTCAAAATGAACTCATAAAGAAGACGTATAAGGTTGGAATTTACCATGAGTTCTATGTTTATGAGCCTAAAAAGAGGCTCGTGATGGCATTGAAATTCAAGGATAGAGTTGTACAATGGGCTGTTTATCTGCAGGTTAATGACAAACTGGACAACGAGATGATTTGTCATAGCTACGCTTGCAGAATCGGCAAGGGTACCACAAAAGCAGCGGACAAACTGCAGGAATGGTGTACAATCGTTTCAAGAAAAAGTGAAGACTGGTATTATCTTAAACTTGATATATCGAAATATTTCTACAGAGTCAATCATAAAGTACTTTTGGATATTCTTAAACGTAAGTTCCTAAATCAAGACGGATTTATATGGCTTATGTCAGAAATAATAGAGTGTAGCCACACTCCGTTTGGTCTCCCACCAGGTAAAAATGTGGATGAAGTACTACCCGAAGAAAGGCTGTACGATGTAGGGATGCCAATCGGGAATCTGACAAGTCAGATGCTCGCTAATCTCTGTCTGAATGAACTTGATCAGTATATCAAGCATGAATTATCGGTACATTACTACATCAGATACATGGATGATATGATAATTTTGCACAACAACCACAGAGTACTGAAATCTTTAAAGCAAATAATAGAAAATTATCTGAATAACATCCTTAAACTGGAACTGAATTCGAAAACAACTATAAACAAAGTTAAAAACGGAATAAGTTTTGTTGGGTGCAGAATTTTCCCGGGATATAGAAAAATGTCTAAAAAGTCAGTAAAGAAAATGAAAAGCAGAATGAGGTATATATCAAATCAATATAGCAAAGGTGCAGTCTCATATGAAAAAGCAAAATCAACAATGCAGAGCTACTATGGACTGATGAGCCATTGCGCAACCATTGGATTGCAGAAATGGGTTAAAAATAATATTGATTTTGATGTTAAAAACGAAAGGGATGAAAAAATCATGAAAAATCTCGCAGAAGAAGCAAGAAAGTACATAGGAAAAAACGTTTACACCGATCTCGGTTTTAAATGTGAACACACATGCGCAGAGTTTGTATCGTTTATCCTGGTAAAGTGCGGATATCCTGATGTTACGTCAACGCTCTGCACACCAATGAAAAACAAGATGTCAGCTAATGAAAAATGGTGCGAACCGGAAGACTGGATGAAAGAAGGAGATGTTATCTTCTTTGACTGGGATCATATCGTAGAAGAAAGACCGCTCGATCATGTTGCGATTGTTTGTGGAATTGATGGAAATACTGTAAATTACATTAACGCAAACGGTTCGGATCACACACATATTACAATTGACTCTATCGACAAGAATTCTTCATGCATTTCGTATTGGATGAGGCCGAAAGAAAACGCGCCGTCATCACCGGATAAGGTTGTGACAATCGAACTTCGCCAGCTCAGAAGAGGTATGAGCGGCAAGGATGTGGAAGCAATGCAGGCGATACTCATAGCAAAGGGATATAGCTGCGGTACATACGGATCTGATGGTGATTTTGGAGAAAATACTGAAAAGGCTGTACGTAACTTCCAGACCGACAGGAAACTATCTGCTGACGGAATAGTCGGCGAAAAAACATGGGCTGAACTTTTGAACAGGTGATTATATGAAAGATAAACTTCTTAACTTACTGACAGTAAAAAGCTTAGTTACATTTGCATTAACGGCTGCATTTGTATACTTATCAGTAATCAGAGAAATCAAACCGGACGTATTCATGACGATATATACTGTTGTCGTTGGATTCTATTTCGGAACCCAACATGAGAAAGGAAATAAAAATGAATGACATCATTGACGTAATATCATCTCTTAGTGGGTTTATCGGCGCATTTGGCGGAATTCTGATCAGCACAAAACTCAACAACTACAGAATCGAGCAGCTTGAAAAGAAAGTCGAGAAGCATAATTCTGTAGTTGAAAGAACATATGTAATCGAGGAACAGATTAAGGTTGCGAATCACAGGATTGACGACCTTGAGCGTGAAGTACATCATCATTAAAAAACAAACACTAAGGAACATTTCACACGAAATTTCACACGTATATTTTAAATCCACATATATTCGTAAGCTATAAGAAAACACTACGGGTTCGAATCCCACCGTCTCCGCCAGCAATGAAAACCTGCATTTACGCGAATTACGTAGATGCAGGTTTTTTGTTTATAATATTTGTAATACAAAAAAGCATCCCCCCATATATTTATAATATAAAGAATCAATGATTCAGGGGGTATAGTTTTGAATTCTGTAAATATATATCGTTCGGATGAACGCGCTGTTATACTTGGAGAGTATATTGTCAATAATAACGCAACAGTTCGGGCAACAGCAAAAAAATTTATGATATCAAAATCAACGGTACATAAAGACGTTGCTGAACGTCTTTCAAAAATAAATCCTGTTTTATCCGTACAGGTAAAAAGTGTCCTGGAAAAAAACAAACTGGAACGTCATATTCGCGGAGGACTTGCTACAAGAAGAAAATATGAGCAGATAGCAATGATGAACCATAAAAAAGAAAAATCTGATTGAAAAGAGTGAAGAAATATGATATAATTTTTATGTTACTATTTTTGCTCATAAAGGAAGAATCAGATGGAAAACAAACTGAAACTTGATATTTACTGCGGAGATATACTGGATAAGATGAAACTGATTGATGATGAATCGATTGATCTTATAGTTACAGATCCTCCATATAATTTAAATAAAAACTACGGAAATACACATGATACATTTGAATTTGCTGAGTATCTCAGGTTTACAGAAAACTGGCTGAGAGAGGCAGACCGTGTTCTGAAACCTAACGGAACGATATATGTATTTATGGGAATGAGATATATTTCATATATTTACAACTTTCTTGACAGCCAGCTGAAATATCATTTTAATTCATGGATTGTATGGTATTATACTCAGGGAATAGGAAAAACAATTGGATTTAGTCCGCGTCACGATGATATTCTTATGTTTACTAAAAGTAAAAAATTTACTTTTAATCTTGATGATATAAGAGTACCACAAAAATATTACCGCTCTGTAAATAATATGAGAGGAGCCAACCCGGGAAATGTATGGGAGTTCTCTCATATGCATTACTGCAGCCGTCACCGTCTTTCTCATCCTACTCAAAAGCCTGAGGGTCTGTACGAAAGAATAATCCTTGCAAGTTCAAATCCCGGGGATATGGTTCTCGATCCGTTTGTTGGTTCAGGCACGGCACTCAGGGTTTGTCAGAATACCGGAAGGAACTGTATTGGAATCGATATAAATCCTGAATATGTTAAGATGAGCGAAAATCGTTTAGCAGTACCATTTACCGGATTTGATTCTATTGATGAAAGAATGACACGTGTTCCTAATGATCTTAATAATCCTGAATTCAGAGAAGAGTATATTAAGAATCATATATGCTGGTTCCTTAAAAATCACGAAGATGCCGTCTGTGAATTCTTAAGGGAAGTAAGAGTAAAATACGGCGCTAAAATGGAACGCGACGGTCAGCTTGATTTTCTTGAAAAACTTGAGAGTGAATATATGGACGGAAATTATGGAAAAAATGATACTTCGAATGCCTGATTACTGTTCTGAGTTCAAATGCATTGCAGACAAATGTCAGGATAACTGTTGCATAGGCTGGGAGATAGATATTGATAAAAAAAGTGAAGAATACTATCTGTCCTGTGGGGGTGAATTTGGAGATAAACTCAGAAGTAATATTAAGAAAGGCGAACCAGGCTGTTTTATACTCGGTGAAAAGGAACGCTGTCCGTTTCTGAATGAAAAAAATCTGTGCGAGATAATAATAAATATCGGCGAAGACAAGCTATGTCATATTTGCAATGAGCACCCAAGATATTATGAATGGTATAACGGTGTCAGGGAAGGCGGAACAGGTCTGTGCTGTGAAGAAAGTGCCCGGATAATTATTTCCCGGGACAAGCCTTTTTCGTATATTGAATCGGAGACCTGTGATGACAGTAATGACGAATATGATGAAAGTCTTTATCAGTGTCTGTTTTCAGCAAGAAATAAAATAATAAATCATCTTCAGAACAGGGATTACACTTTTTATGAACGTATGAATGATGTTCTGATGTATGCTGAAAATCTTCAGTATCAGACAGATAACGGAGAATACATTGTACCGGATATAATTCATAGTGCAGAAATCAGAAAGACAGATATCAAAAAGTTTCTGGAGTTTTTATGTACACTTGAAATGCTTGATCCGAATCGTGAAAGTTACCTTAAATCATGTATTCTACTGTTTGATAAAGCAGTAGAAACTGAAGAAAAGTTTAAGAATGAATATCCGGAAGCAGAAATATATCTTGAAAATATTGCTGTGTATTTCATATGGAGACATTTCCTAAAAGGTGTTTTTTCTGAGGAGTTTTATTCAGCTGTATTTTTTACAGCATTAAGCTGTGAGATGATCAGGTTTCTTTCTGTTTGCTGTTATCATGAAAAAGGAAAGTTTGATATAGTAGATTTTATAAGGATTGCAAAAGACTACTCGAAGGAAACAGAATATTCAGAAAATAATATGTCTGCATTGCTGGATGAAGCATACAACAGTAATTATTTTATTTATTAGGAGAATGAAAAATGATGAGATTAAAAAAAGTATTTAAGGGGAAAAAGTGGATGTTGTTTCTGCTTTTGATTTCCTGTATTTTTTCTTTTGGTTCTGTACTGGTTTCTGCCGATTCAGATGAAGTGTTTACAGTAGGATTTGATGCTGAATTTCCACCATACGGATACAAGGACGAAAACGGTGAATACGTAGGTTTTGACCTTGACCTCGCCGAAGAGGTTTGCAGGAGAAACGGCTGGAAGCTTGTAAAGCAGCCTATTGACTGGGACTCAAAGGACAGCGAGCTCAATTCAGGTTCCATAAGCTGCATATGGAACGGATTTACTCTCAACGGACGTGAATCACTTTACACATGGTCTTATCCTTACATAGATAACTCTCAGGTTATTATAGTTAAGAATGACAGTGATATAATAAATAAAGAGGATCTTGCCGGTTGTATAGTTGTTGTACAAGCTGATTCTTCTGCTCTTGCCGCTTTTGCCGGTGATGATGCTTCAGAAGAGAACAGGGAACTTGCTGCTACATTTTCGCAGCTTCAGCAGGTATCAGACTATAACAATGCTTTTATGAACCTTGAAACAGGAATGGTTGATGCTATCTGTATGGATATCGGTGTTGCCGGGTATCAGCTTGAAGAAAGAAATGGACAGTTCAGAATTCTTGATGAAACCGTATCAACTGAACAGTATGCAATTGGATTCAAAAAAGGAAATACAGAACTTCGTGATCTTGTTCAGGAAAGTTTAAATGAAATGTCTGCGGATGGTACTTTTAAAGAAATAGCAGACAAGTGGGGACTTTCCGATGCTCTTTGCATTGAAAAATCAATTCAGGACGGAATATATCCGGGAGACTCTGACAATGAAAGCAAGTCAAAATACAGTATGGGATATATTTTATCAGAATTAAGCAAAGGTCTTGCGGCAACATTCTCTATATTCTTCCTTACACTTTTGTTTTCAATTCCACTCGGTCTTCTTATTACATTTGTAAGACGTTCAAAGATTGGTATTTTCAGATGGATTGCAAGAATTTATATTTCCATAATGCGTGGGACACCGCTTATGCTGCAGCTTCTCGTGGTATTTTTCGGTCCTTATTATGTATTTGGACTTCATATGCCGGCATCATACAGATTCTGGGCTGTAATAATAGGTTTTTCGCTTAACTATGCTGCTTATTTTGCAGAGATATTCAGAGCCGGGATTGAATCTATTCCAAAGGGACAATATGAAGCCGGTGCAATTCTTGGTTATACTAACGGGCAGTTTTTCAGAAAAATAGTTCTTCCACAGATGGTAAAACGTGTTCTGCCTCCGGTTACAAATGAAATTGTTACTCTTGTAAAGGATACATCACTCGCATTTGTCCTCTCTTATATGGAGATGTTCACCATTGCAAAGCAGGTGTCTGCCGGATGCGCAAGTATTATGCCGTTGTTTGTAGCAGGTATATACTACTATATAATCAATTTTGTTATAGCTATCATTATGGAAAATATAGAGAAAAAATTAAATTATTACAGATAAAGGAGTGCAGTATATGAATCTTCTTGAAGTAAAGAATCTAAGAAAAAATTATGGCAAACTTGAAGTTCTCAAAGGAATAGATATTACAGTAAATGAAGGGGAGGTTGTTTCAGTAATCGGACCTTCCGGTTCCGGTAAATCAACATTTCTCAGATGTGCAGCTATGCTTGAAAAAATTGACGGAGGCAGCGTTTCCTATAATGGTGAATATGCAGTTAAAACCAATGAATCCGGTCACCCTGAATACGCTGTGGCTGATGACATGAAAAAGATTAAATCATACTTCAGTATGGTTTTCCAGAATTTTAATCTTTTCCCGCATTATACAGTGCTAAAAAATATTACTGATGCTCCGGTATGTGTTCTTAAGCAGGGCAGGGAAGACGCAGAAAAAAATGCAGTTAAGCTTCTTGAAACAGTTGGTTTGTCAGGGAAGGAAAACAGTTATCCCTGTGATCTTTCCGGAGGACAGCAACAGAGAGTTGCTATTGCAAGAGCACTTGCAATGAATCCAAAAATGATTTACTTTGATGAACCTACATCCGCACTTGATCCGGAAATAACTGCAGGTGTGCTTAAAATTCTAAAACAACTTGCCAATAAAAAGAAAACAATGCTTATTGTTACTCATGAAATAGCATTTGCAAGGAATATCTCAGACAGAGTTATTTTTATGGATGGCGGACATATAGTTGAAGAGGGAACACCTGAACAGGTTATTGACAACCCTCAGAATGAACGAACCAGACAGTTTCTCAAAACACTTAATACAGCTAATTAATCTCTTTTTCATAAAAAAATCCTTCCCGGAAAAAATCAGGGAAGGATTTTTTTATGAATTATAAATTTCTATAGTCAATAACTCTCTTTGTTTTCTTTTCAGACCTTGGAAGAGTTCCGATTGGTACTACAATAACCTTCGGAGTCATACCAATAAGTGATTTAAACAAATCATGAATAGCCTTACTCATTTCATTAAAGTCATATTTACCGTCGCCTTCAACAGTAAGAAGCATGACATCTTTGTTATTGTCATCATCGTGAGCAATTGTAATACTGTATTCGCTTGATGTTCCAGGTATCTTTTTAAGAAGTTCTTCAACCTGGCTAGGGAACATATTAACTCCTCTGACCTTGAACATATCATCGCTTCGACCCTTGATTACATCTATTCTTGGATATTTGCTGCCGCATTTGCATGTACCCGGAATGATTCTTGAAAGGTCATGTGTTCTGAATCTGAGAAGAGGAGCGCCTTCCTTTACAAGTGTTGTAATTACGATTTCGCCCTCTTCACCGTCAGGTACAGGTTCACCAGTTACAGGATCAATGATTTCGATATACACATAATCATCCCAGTAGTGAATACCATCATTATGTTCACATGTAATACCAATACCTGGTCCGTATATTTCAGTAAGACCATATATATCGTAAAGTTCAATTCCAAGTTCTTCGTGGATGCGCTTTCTCATCGTGTCACTCCAGCGTTCTGAACCGAATACACCTTTTTTAAGTTTAATCTGGTCCTTTAATCCTCGTTTCTGAATCTCTTCAGCCAGAAGCAGAGCGTATGATGATGTAGCGGTTAGAACAGTTGTCTCAAGGTCAATCATCATCTTAAGCTGCTTTTCAGTGTTTCCCGGACCCATTGGTACTGCCATAGCACCTAATTTTTCACAGCCTGCCTGAAACCCTATACCTGCTGTCCACAGACCATATCCTGGTGTAATCTGGATTCTGTCCTTGTTTGTAATACCTGCTGTTTCATAGCATCTTGCAAACATAACAGCCCAGTCATCAACGTCCTTTGCTGTATACGGAATTATAACCGGAGTACCTGTTGTACCTGATGAGGAATGGATACGTACGATTTCAGTTTCGTCACAGGCCATAATTCCCAAAGGATATGAATTTCTAAGGTCATTTTTGTCTGAGAAAGGAATTTTTTCAAAATCCTCCTGCGAAGTGATACCTGTTACTCCGGCTTTTTTGTAAACTTCTCCATAATAGCTTCCGGAAGCAATAAGTCTTTTTACCTGTCTGTCTACCTGTTCAATTTGTTTTTCAGTTAATTTCATATTTGGCTCCAATCTGTTCGCCCTTTTCAAAGGCACGAAGGTTTATTTCTCTGAAATTTTCCTTAACACGTAATTCAATTTCTGAGATGACGTTTTCTTTTAACAGTCCCGTTTTCCCCGTACCAACAGCTACCCCGAGAATTGCAACGTTAAATACTTTTGAAGAACCGATTTCTCTGCATATTTCTTCAGCATTTACAACGATAACCGTCTTGAATTTTTTTTTGAGATATTCTATCATTTCTGTTCCGTCATAGCCTGTACTACTGAGTGATTCAGTGACAGGTTTAACCGGAACACTGTTGACAATTACTATACCGTCTTTTTTCAGATAGTTAAGATTTCTTACAGCTTCAGCCGGTTCAAAAGCAAGAATAAAATCCGCTGAACCATATGGAATAAGAGGCGAAGAGGCGTTCGCTCCGATTCTCACATGACTTGTAACTGATCCGCCTCGCTGAGCCATACCTATGGTTTCAGCTGAATGTACAATTTCATTGTTTCTCATTGCAGCTGAGGCAATTAATTTTGAAGCAAGAACAGTTCCCTGACCGCCAACTCCACACAAAAGAATATTTTTATTCATCTGAGACACCTCCGATTGCATTTACAGGACAAACCTGTGAGCATAGTCCGCATCCCGTACAGAGAGTATTGTCGACAGCAACCTTACCTTCTGTGATAATTATCGCCGGGCAGCCGATTTCTCTTATACATTTCTTGCACTGAATACATTTTTCAGAAACACAGGCGCTTTTTGACGGTCTGAACAAAGCAATACACGGAGCCTTAAAGATAATCGCTTTTACCCCTGGAATATCAGCACATTCTCTGACTGCTTCTATAGCCTGGGACTGATTGAAAGGATTTACTGTAATTATCTTCTTTAAACCAATACCTTCAAGTACCTTTGTAATATCGATTTTCTCCACAATATCACCCATCATCGTTCTTCCTGTACCTGGATGAGGCTGATGACCGGTCATAGCCGTTGTAGAATTGTCAAGAATACAAAGAATCATGTCAGCCTGGTTATAAACAGCGTTTACAACTCCAGTAATTCCGGAAGCGAAAAATGTGGAATCGCCTGTAAATGAAAATGCAACAGCATCCCTGTCAATATGGTTAAATCCCTGAGCCATGGTTATTCCAGCTCCCATGCAGAGACATGTATCAGTCATATCAAGAGGTGCTGCATTACCAAGTGTATAGCACCCGATATCACCGCAGAAATATGTCTTTCTGCCTGCCATAGCCTTCTTTACAGCATAGAATGAGGCTCTGTGAGGACAGCCGGCACAAAGCACAGGCGGTCTGACAGGGAGATCAGGCATATCTGATATGTCGAACTTATCCGGTAATCTTTCATTCAGAAACTTTGAGATAAGTTCTGCCGCATAGTCAGCTGAATTTTCACCGGCAAGTTTTCCGTCTCCGGTTGTTTTACCTGAGATTTTTACTGAGAGGTGATGTGTACCGGCGATCCTTTGAAGCTGTTTTTCAACATAGGGACTGAGTTCCTCAAAGCAAAGCACCTCACTGCAGCTTTCAAGGACAGGAAGAACCATTTTTTCAGGGAACGGATGAGGTGTAGCTATTTTTACAAGGGTAACATCATCTCTGCCCTGAAGATATTCCTTTGCATATGCATAGCTTATTCCTGATGCAAAAACTGCTTTCTTTCCTGATCCTTCTACTGTATTCATACTGTATTCGGAAAAATCATCTCCGATTAATGTATTTCTCTTAACCATATTTATATGATTGTTATATGAAAGGCGAGGAAAGATAACCCACTTTTTGGAATCTTTTACAAATCCATCGTATTTTTTTACATGGAAGTTTTCATCAAATTCTACTGATGCATAAGCATGACATACTCTTGTTGTAGGTCTGAAAAGGACAGGAGTATTATATTTTTCGGAGTAATCAAAGGCATCCTGAATCATCTGATATGCTTCTTCCGGGGAAGTCGGATCAAAAACAGGAATTCCTGCAAATTCGGCAAATAATCTTGTATCCTGTTCAGTCTGAGAAGAAATAGGTCCCGGATCATCAGCTGATACTATTACCATACCGCCTTTTACTCCTACATAGGCAAGAGACATAAGCGGATCGGAGGCAACATTAAGTCCTACCTGTTTCATTGTAACCATAGTACGGGCACCTGCGTATGCTGCACCGGCAGCTACTTCGAGAGCAGCTTTTTCATTTACAGACCATTCAAGGTATACCTCATCTTTTTTATATTTCTGAATTGTTTCAATAATTTCAGATGAAGGTGTCCCAGGGTATCCTGATACAAGATTTACACCAGCAGCGAGAGCGCCGAGAGCTATGGCACTGTTACCCATAACGTATTCTTTTTTCATGAGAATGAGTTTGTCCTTTCTGTTAATAATATATTTCCGGATATTAGTCTGAGATGTATCAGAAATCAATCTTGACTATATCGCTCAGATACTCTTCGTTAATTATTTCATCACTCCTTGCGATAACATATTCTATCGAAGAATGCGAAGACATTCGGATATACACATATGCGGCATCATCAGGATTTTTAATTCTGATGATTTTTTTATTTGTGTTTTTTACCGGCATTTTATTGTCTGCTGCTTCAGGAAGACATGTGTAATACAGTTCAATTCTCGAGCTGTCAGCCTCCATATACTGAAGCCATTCATGCTCTTTTAAAGTACCTTTTTGAATATCACAAATAAACATATCATCTTCTGCATGACCAAGATAATATCCGAAAGAAGACTCCTCTTCTGCAATGTGTTCAGAAACAACTTTTATTCTTGAGCCTATACGACCTTTGATCAGACCGTAGGCAACACCTGTTTTACCGGTTGGACCTGAAAGTTCGCCCGGAACTGCTTTTATTCCGTTTTTAAGTTGTATAGCCACTGCTTCCGTGGTTCCCAGAGAAGGGTAAATACGGAACAGATTAAAGCTGTAAATTTCATCGGTTGTATGTGAATACATTTCAGTGTATTTTTCAAACAGTTTTTGTACGACCGGACATTTTCCTGAATTACCGGCCAGAAAAATCTCCATTCCATGAGAGCTGACAATTTTCTGCATTGAAAAACAATTTTTCAGTGAAATAAAAAACTGTCTGACTCCCTGTTCGATTCTGTTTTCAAGAAATTCTGCGAGATTAATATAAATACCTAAATTCTCATTATTTATATCAAGAGTGAAATCTTTGAGAAGGTTTCCTTCATTGTCAAAAAGGTCAACTTTTATGTATCCTTTTTCAATTTGTCTAAGTATCCGTTCAGATTCTTCATCAAGTCCGGTGTCAACAGAATCAAGCTTTATATTTCTTCCAAGTGTTTCCCAGTATGGGCGGAGTCTTTCCATCAGCTGCTTGGTATTTCTCTTTGCTTTCTGGGAATTTGAAATCAAAGTTTCCGCTCCAAGAAAAGGTTCACAACCGGCAGGCATTGAAAATTCAATTCCCTTAAAGTCAAATTTATCATTTCTTTTAAGAAGTCTGCTGTAATTTGCCTTGAAAATTTCAAAAGCCATAAGCTCAAGGAGATTTTCGCCGCCAAGATATTTGTCACCGCCTGAAGCAAGATGAGTTATTACATAATCATATTTTTTTCGTTCGTTCTGGCTGGCTTTTCTGTACGTTCCAAAACTAAAGTCTGTTGTTCCACCGCCAAAATCAAACACGCCATACAGAAACTCCTCGTTTTCCACAGGTTTAAGACCAAATTCACTGAATGCAGTAATAGAATAAGCAACCGGTTCGCTTACACCTGACTGAACACTGAATATGTCCATACATTCTTTGCTCTTAAGCACTGAAACCGGCAAAGATTTTTTTATGCCTTTTCTAAAACTCTCAAGTATTTTCTCCTTCAGTTCTTTTTCATATGTTATTGGGAAGGAGAGGAGATAATCAAGATAAATTCCGTTTCTTATATTATTTATATACAACCCAAGATAGTAGGCGTAAATCTCAAGTGGATCAAAACGATTATTGTTTTCCGACATGAAAGATGCCAGCTGATATTCGTTTCCGCATTGGTCTTTTATTGTGGCTATATGATTTTTGTCTGAGTCAGCACACCATTGTTTGAGATCGTAAAAATATGAATAAAAATCATCTGAAACGGTACTTGAAGTCATATTTCGGAAAGCAGTATGAGATACAGTTATATCATTCCATTCAGTATCAGGTCTTCCTTCACGCATCTCATAGCTTTTTATAAATGATTCAAGATTTTTTATCTCCATTACTGTAGGATTTTCATACTGCTCAGCTTTGACCGGAGCACTCATATTTCCAATCCCTATTCGCATAGGCATAATGGTATCGCTTCCATTCTGAAAAACTACAATAGTACTTTTGGTTCCAAAATCAATGCCTACGATACCATCTTCTTTTATATCCGAAAGAGGATTTCTTCCAACAAAAGTATGGTTAGTTTGTATTTTTATACGGTGTTCTCCGTTTCCTTCATCATCCCACAGTTCCCACATACCCTGATTAGGATCATACAGACGCTTTTCGTCGTATTCTTCTATTTCAGCTCTCTTTTTATCAGTACATAGTATTTCAGAAATGAATTCTTTTTTGAATTTTTCATCAAGTGTTATTATATGGTTTTTTGAATATTCTTTAAGATCATCAGACAGATTAGCTGCTTCAAATTTTATTCCGAATATTTCGTTTATTTTATTACTAAAAACATCTTCAGCAAATTTTTCCGTAAATAATAATGCACCGTTGTTTATACCGATATAATCAGTATTATACAGTTCGGAAATAAGCTTTAGCAGAGTCTTATTCGGAACTGATATATTTTCAGGAATAAGTCCGTAAGCGATAAAGTTTTCAATCATAAGTTTGTGACTAAGATCGTATACAGGAACTTTAACACCGTACCCCCAGCTACAGTTTCTGCAGTTATTATACAGACTTTTATAACAGCAGGATCTGTTTCCCTGACTGTTGATACATTCGTATGTGTTTTCATTTTTTGTTTTATATCTCACAACACAATGGTTTTCTCCGCTGTTTGTAAACCATATATTATCTACAAAAAGAGGGTTGGAAGATTTTCCGGAAAAAAATATATCATAAGCTTCATCTTCCGAAATAATCCTTCCTTCAAATCCGTCAAAGAAATTACTGAAACTGCTTTCATTAACTATTGAACATCTGAAAACAGATATATCAGGTATAAGAATTCTGTGTTTATGTATATAATAGACATCTTTTCCTTCGATTTTTATCCATTCAGAAGAAAGAGAGTTCAACTCATTAATAAGTCTTGATGCATATTCGTTAAGTTTTTCCGATGCTTCGTCTATTTTGCTGCGGCAATGTGATTTTGCCAGCGTGTCAAAAAAATCTTCATTTACCCATATTTCATTTGTACTTCGAGTGTACAACAGATTCACCTCCATATCCCTCGGAACTTTTAAATTTGCATATATATTAATTTTACTATATAAAGTAGAATTTGTCAAGAACGGGACATAAACTGATTGTAAATCATAGTATATTAATGAGAGTCTTTTTTAGGAGATGATGAAATTTTGAACTATGTATTAATGGCACTCATTGCTACTTTATTTACCTGGAGTATAACTGCTGCAGGGGCATCACTTGTATTTGTTTTCAGAAAACCGGAAAGAAATATAATGGATTCGATGCTGGCCTTTGCAGGAGGCGTAATGACTGCTGCGGCTTTCTGGTCGCTTCTTTCGCCTTCGGTTGAATTATCCGAGAAACTTGGAATGAATGCAGCTTTAACTGTCGTATCCGGATTCATCAGCGGAGGATTACTGCTTTATGCAGGAGATAAAATTTTTGATAATATAACCTCATCGAAAAAAAACACTGAACATTCAAGGTTTAAACGGTGTATAATGCTTATATTTTCAATTACACTTCATAATATTCCTGAAGGACTTGCAGTAGGTGTTGCATTCGGTTCACTTGCATATGAACATGATAATGCGGCTTATGCAGGAGCATTTTTGATTGCACTTGGAATAGGTCTTCAGAATTTTCCTGAAGGAACAGCGGTTAGTCTGCCTCTTATGAGAGAAGGAATAAGCAGAAAGAAATCGTTTGTTATCGGACAGTTGAGCGGTATTGTAGAACCAGTCGCAGGCGTTACTGGAGCACTTCTGGTATCTCAAATGCGAAATTTACTTCCATTTCTGCTCGCTTTTGCTGCCGGTGCTATGATTTACGTAGTCGCTGAAGAAATAATACCTGAAAGTCAGACAAATGAAAGAAAAGACAGAATGGCACTTTTTACAATCATTGGATTTTCAGTAATGATGCTGCTTGATGTCGCACTTGGCTAAAAAAATTCTGAAGAATTCATAAACAAATGAGTTCTTCAGAAAGATTTTTATTAACCAAGTTCTATCATTTTGTCAATACATTTTTTCGCATCAGAAATGGTCTTTTCATCAAGAATAATCTCTTCTCCGGCTGTACCTCTGACAGAGTTGTATACGTCCATAAGAGTTGTACATTTCATATTGTTGCATACAAGGTCTATTGACAGTGGATAGAAATTTTTATCAGGACACTTGTACTGAAGGTGTTCGGCAATACTTATCTCTGTGCCTATAATAAATTCCTTTTTATCTGATTTTTCTGCAAAATCCATAATTCCTGAAGTAGATCCAACATAATCCGCCTCTTCTGTTACTTTTGCTCTGCACTCAGGATGAACAAGGAGGAGCGCATCAGGATGGAGTTTACGCGCTTTATATACCTCTTCTTCTGTAATCTTCGCATGTGTAGGACATCCGCCCTGAAGAAGTTTTATATTCTTGTCAGGAATCTGCTTTGCAACGTATGCTCCAAGATTACAGTCAGGAATAAAAAGTATATTTTTATTATCGATTTTATTCACTATATTAACTGCTGATGAAGATGTTACACACACATCACATATAGTTTTAAGTTCGGCAGTTGTATTGATATATGCTACAACTGTGTAATCAGGATACTTTTCCTTTACAGCACTAATGAGTTCCTTATCCATTTGCTCTGCCATAGGGCAGCCTGCATACGGATTAGCAAGAATAACCTTTTTTTTCGGCGAAAGAATCTTGACAGTTTCTGCCATAAATCTTACACCGCACATAATTACTGTTGATGCATCTGTTTTCTGTGCCATGAGGCTAAGCTGAAATGAATCCCCGGTATAATCAGCGACTTCAAGTATTTCTGCTGCCTGATAGCTGTGAGCAAGAATACAGATGTTTTTTTCTTTCTTAAGACGGATTATTTCATCCTGAATATTTCTGATCATTTTATGTACCTCATTTTATTTACTGAAGACAAGCTTTTTGAAAGCGTCTCCGCGTTCTTCAAAATTCTTAAAATCATTATAGCTTGCAGCGGCAGGGGAGAGAACGCACGACTTTCCCTTAGCTGTAAGTTCTTTAGCAGCTTGTACTGCACCATCGAGTTTCTCTGTTGTATGAAGCTTGTTCAGAAAAGCAGAATCCGTATATTTGGATATGATTTCATTGTATATTCTTTTTCCGGAGTCTGACATTAAAATAATATTTGATACAGAACACTCTGAAAGGAATTCTATAAGCTCTGTATAATCTATGCCTCTGTCCATTCCGCCGACAATAAGTGTATCAACGTCTTTTAAACTTACAACAGCCTGAATTGCTGCAGCACATATGGTAGAAATAGAGTCATCATAGTATTTCACTCCATCTTCAGTTCCAATATATTCAAGTCTGTGCGGAAGGGGACTGTATGTACATACACTTCTGATTATTTGTTCGTCAGCTAATCCGGCTGCACGGCACACTGCATATGCTACGGCTATATTATAACAGTTGTGATTTCCGGCAAGTTTAATTTTGTCCAATGGAATCGGAATGGTTTCACCATTATATGATATAACCCCGGACGGTACAAAAATATCAGCCATGCGGTTTTTCTGAGAAACTGTTATGATTTTTGAAAGGCACTCTGTGCTTCTGGGTTTTACATCCGTATTGCAGAAAAGGATATCTCCGGATTTCTGGAATTTATAGATGTTTCTTTTGGCTTCTGCATATTTTTCAAAGGTCCCATAGTGGTCAAGATGTTCTTCAAAGAGATTAAGAAATACAGCTGTTGAAGGAGAAAAATGAATATTTTCAAGCTGATGGCAGGAGAGTTCAAAAACAACCTTTGTGTCACTGTGTACCTTTTCTATAACATCAAAGCAGGGAATACCTATATTTCCTGTAAGCACACAGTCAGCGTTGTTTTCTGAAAGGATGTGATAAATAAGGGTAGTAGTTGTGCTCTTGCCCTTTGTTCCGGTTATACCAATTGTATTTGAAGCGTATCTTTCAAGAAATATTTCTGTCTGTGATGTAATTTTACATGTGTATGAGTCATACGGACAGTTAAGAACAACTCCCGGGCTTTTAAAAACGATATCATAATCGTTAAGTGAGTCCTGATAAGTTTCTCCTGTAATAAGTTTAACACTTTCCGGGAGAGAATCATTTACCGGATTTTTGTCAGCGATTGTAACGGAGCAGAATCCGCCCGCTTCACATATTCTTTTATATGTAGATTTACCTTCACGACCAAATCCGAGTATGAGTACATTTTTGTTTTCTATATATTTTTTTAGTAAGCTAATCATTTGCTATACCTCCGTTCTCAGAAACATTCTCTTTTTACAATATGTGCAAATTCTTCAGGAAGATTGTTTACCTCATTGTAGTATGTATGAAGAGGATTATCTTTCTGAGAAAATTCCTTATACAACTCTGTTGTTTTGTAGAAACTGAACAGATAAGGAAGTTGCTGATTTTCAGCTTCCAGATTACCAATGGCCTGAACTATTGAGAAATTGATTTCTTCCCGGCTTCCTACACATTCAAACGGTTTTTCATCTGACATTCCTGTGAGCTGTTTAAATGTTTCAAGCATATCTTCTCTGTTTGCCATATCATTTCCGATAATATCACATACATCTGCATACGGTAAAAACGGAGACAGAATCAGGAAAACAAACAGGCATTTGGAACAGTTTCCGCACCATGAATCTGTTTTGCTTCCGATATTGCAGCTACGGAACAGTTTATGAAACGGGGTTAGTTTTGCAAAATATTTAGCAATCTGGAATTCACTGAGCGGTCTGAGCAGACTGAAATAGAACACACCTGAATCTATATATTTCTTTTCATATTCAACAAAGTCATTTTCAAATTCAAAGCTTTTTGAATACTGATGGTTGATTGTTGAATTTTTTACGGTACTTTCATTTGCACTGGCTTCATTTGAAAGTACAACATATTTTTTATTGTTAATATATGCTGCAATAACAGCGGAAAAAGCAACGATTGCAGAGAAAGGCGTATGTCCGTTAAGGAAACCTTCTGAATTAAGCCTTAACATATTTTTATCAAGTGTTCTTTTTGAAAGAATGACTTTATCATCAGAAAAACCTGCTGTGTTTGCTTCTTTATAGATAGACTCACGATAGTTAATAAGATAACAGCAGCAATCTTCTCTCATATCTTTAAGAAGATTCATAGTTACTATTGAATCTTTTCCGCCTCCTACAGGGATCAGACATCCGCTGAGACTCTGTTCAGGCGACTTTCCGGATTCTTCAGTACCTGTCGAAGTTATTGTCATAAATGACTCAAAGTCTGTTTCTATACCGTTTCTGTAGAAAAATTCTCCAAGACCGTTAAAATATTGTCTTTTCCACCAGGTTTTCTGTTCTTCATTAAGTTCTCCACACATAACTGTAACATTCGGAGAACATGTAATTTTCCAGTAACTTACAAGTTCAACCATTCCAAGTGAGAACACAAGTTTTCTGAGTTTTCTGTCATCAGTTATACTTTCAGGATTTTTTTTTCTGATTTTCCATTCAGGAGCAAAAGAAGAAAGCCCTGATATTTCAAAGTTATATTTTATTAATATTTCTTCATCATTTTCTGAAAGTTCATAGTTTTTAAAAATAAACTCCGGATATTCGGCACGAAAGTCTTCGTATTTTGCCATCAGGATACACCTCTTTTTATATTTATATTATTCTCTTTTTATATTATTATGGTCACCGCGTGAAAATGAAAATGTATATCCCGCAGATTCAATCCGTCTTTTCAGACAATCAAGACATTCTGCAGATTCTTCACCGGTACATATTTTGTCATCATACAGGATGTATTTTTTTCGCACATTAACAGGTGAAAGATTTGGCATAACAACATTTGCTCCTGCTTTCAGTCCGCGCTCACGACCGTCAGGCGAAGCTGTTCCAAGAGCTGTTGTAGCTGGTATAAGAGCATCAGGAAAGAAAAGTCTGAGTATGGCTATTAACCTAAGACATAATTCTGTACTGCCGTTATCATAGTTTTCAAACGGAGTATTTCTGCAATGTATAAACGGACCAATTCCAATCATCTCAGGTCTTAATTTCTGAAGGAAACGGATATCAGATATAATATGCTCCACAGTTTGATACGGAGAACCAACCATAAATCCCGCACCTGTCTGGAAACCAATTTTTTTCAGATTGAAAAGACATTTTTTTCGGTTTGCAGGATTCATTGTATCCGGATGAAGTTTGTGATAATGCAAATCATCTGCAGTTTCATGCCGAAGCAAATATCTGTCAGCACCCGCTTTTCTGAAAGAAAGATACGATTCGTATGATTTTTCTCCCAGAGAAAGTGTTACAGCACAATCAGGAATAATCCTTTTTATATCTGAAACCAAACGGCATATAATTTCATCAGTAAAAGCCGGATCTTCGCCGCCTTGAAGAACAAACGTTCTGATTCCCATATCATAACCCTTTATACAACATTGAATAATCTCTTCACTGGATAAACGATACCGTTCCGCATTCATGTTACCAGCACGAATTCCACAGTAAAAGCAATTATTTTTACAGAAACTGGATATTTCGATAAGACCTCTTATATATACATCGTTTCCGTAATAAAGTTTTCGCACCTCATCAGCTTTACTGAAAAGATATATGGTATCAATCTTATCCATAAGCAGCGATGAAATATCAGAATCAGAAATATCATGTTCCAGAAAAAGTCTGTCAATAATATTATACATTTTCTTCCTGACCTTTTTTGTAAAAATATACTGGATAATACAGCTTTTTTATTATATCATAAAACGGATATAATTTCAATGATTAAAGAAAAATAGTATTAAATAAATTATGGT
>JAUNJJ010000151.1 GCA_030533325.1 Oscillospiraceae bacterium | reverse complement strand
CTTAATACCGGACTTTTTGAATTTACATATAAAAATTTTGAATTTGACTTCAAAAGCAAAACATTGTCTGAATCAAATCTACCATACTCGAACTACATGAACTCAAATACGTATACTTACTATGATAAAGCTAATAAACAAATTCACATTATTCATAATGAATCTGAAAGAACAATACCATATGACTATGATGTCAGGGACTGCAGTGAATTTAACGGAAAATTCTTTATGCACCATGAAGGTAAATGGTTTGATCTTATTGATAACAGTGAACACTCATTGGGAGAATACAAAGACTATAAAGTTGTTGGATATGAAGATGATTGTTATATTTTTCTAAACGGAAGCAGAAGCAAAAAAGTTTCAGAAAAAAAATTACTTTCACTTGATAAGGGATAATTAATATGAATCAACTTGAACTTCGCAAAGTCAATAAGCATTATGGATTAAAAAAACATGCTCTCCATGATTTCAGTTTTACATTCACAAACGGAATATACGGATTACTCGGTCCAAACGGTGCAGGTAAATCCACCCTTATGAATATAATAACAGATAATCTTCTTCCCGATAAAGACGGAGGCAGGATTCTATGGAATGGTAAAGAAACAAGAATACTCAAAGATAAATTTCGATGTAGACTTGGATATATGCCACAGCAACAAAATCTGTATGAAACAATGACCGCACACACCTTTCTGAATTATATAGCTGCATTAAAATGTATTAAACCCGGACAGGCAGAGACAGAAATTAAACAGATTACAGAAAAAGTAGAATTAACAGAAAGTCTTAATAAAAAAATGGGCGGATTCTCAGGAGGCATGAAGCAGCGTGTTCTGATTACAGCAGCTCTCCTGGGAAATCCGGATCTGGTGATACTTGATGAACCGACAGCCGGGCTCGATCCTAAGCAGAGAGTAATAATAAGAAATATGATCTCAGAACTTAGAAAAGATAAAATAATCATTATTTCAACTCATATTGTATCAGATATAGAAAATATTGCGAAAGAAATATTGTTTATTAAAGACGGCAAACTTATTGACAGTGGAAATATCCCTCAGCTCATTGAAAAAGTTAATCATACAGATAAAACACTTGAGAATCTGTATATGCAATATTATGGCGAGGTACAAAAATGAGAATTTTTGCAACTGAAATAAAAAAACTTTTCAGCAGTAAAATTTTTATTCTGGTGATTATATCTGCATTTATTCTAAATGCATATCTTATGTTCAGAACTTCTTTTTCCAAAGAAAATTCTATATCTGATTATAAAAAGATATACTCTGAGATAAAAGACATGTCTGATAAAGAAAAACTGGTATACTTTGATGAACGAATCAATGACTCCGGTAAAGGGATATATTTTTATAACTGGAATATATTCTATGAACTTGCCGTTGAATGTGATAACATTGTGAATTATCAGGATTTTATTGATAACATTGACCTTCAGAAAAAATCAATGACCAGTGTTTCGATTTTTTCTGAACCTGATACATTTAACTACAGGAATATCGTCAGAACTCCTGAAGCTTATGATAAAGTACGTGATGTTGTCCCGGTATTCAGTATTTCCAAAGGAATCAATATTGCGCTTGACAATAGTTTTTCGGACGTCCTGTGTGGAATAATTATCCTTTTTTTAGTTTCATCTTTGATGATTACTGACAGAGAACAAGGTATATCAAAAGTAATTTTCCCACTGAAATATGGAAGAAGCTATCTTCTGTTTAATAAACTACTGGCACTTGCTCTTACAGTTTTTCTGACAATAATTCTAATATACTTTGAAAATCTTATAATAGCATCATCCATTTACGGACTTGGTGATTTATCTCGTCCGATTCAATCCCTTAACGGATTTTTGGGATGTAATTTGAAGATAAGTGTTGCCAGCTATATTGTAATCTACATACTTTTAAAATCTGCTGCACTATTTTCAATAGGTGCTGTTCTTTCACTGATAGCCGTGGTGACTAAAAATACAGTATCCTTTTTCAGTATATCTTCAGCTGTAATTGTTTCAGAAGGACTGCTCTATACATTAATTCATCCTTTTTCCGTTTACAGTATTTTCAGATATATTAATCTGATAGCATTTACAAAAACAAATGAAATTTTCTGCAATTACAAAAATATTAATGTATTTAATTATCCCGTTGCAGTAATTCCGTCATCCGTTGCCGCTGTAATCCTTATTTCAGTAATCACTTCATTACTGACATCGCTTATTTATGCAAAGAAAAGAAATCTTGAGTTTAAGAGAATTGAATTAAAGCTGAATGCAGTAAACGAAAACAGGGTTCATTCAGCCTTATACTATACTTTTTATAAATCTCTTTTTCAGCAAAAAGGAATTCTGATAACAGGAATATTCATTTTATTATTTGGATTTCTTAATTTTTCTTTCATTAAAAAATATGATGTAACAGACGTTTATTATCAGTATTATGCCAATGAACTTGAAGGTCCAATTGATTTGTCAACTGAAAAATTTATTCAGAAAGAAGAACAGCACTTCGCTGAATTAATAAAACGATATGACGAGTTAATCGAAAGTAATGCCGGATTTTCAGCGGAAGCTAATGATATCAGCGAAAAATTAGCTCCTGAATCAGGATTCAAAATGATTAAAGAACGTTATGAAAGCATAAAATATACAGATAATGCACAGCTTTTTTATGATACAGGATACAAAAGAATGTTAGGCGCCTTTGGCTATGACGATGACATGAAATACGCTCTCGTTGTAATGCTTATGTGCATTTTTCTGATATCGCCCCTTATCGCAAATGATAATAAATATAAAATGCAGTCAATTATATGCTCAACCACATCCGGAAAAAAAGAGTATTACAAAAGAAATATCTTTCTGACAGTGCTTTATGGGCTGATTTCATCGCTAATCTGGTTATCCGGATACTCCGCAATGATTTACCAGTATTATAAATTCAAAGGTTTTAGTGCACCAATCCAGTGCATTACCAGTTTTAATTCATTTCCTGTATATCTTAAAGTATGGCAGTATATTGCTATGATATATATTCTGAGAACAGCAAGTATAATTGTATCTTCAATGATAATGCTTTATATTTCCTGTAAAAGCCGAAATGTTACTATAGCCGTTCTGATTAATTTTGCAATATTTGCAATACCTGTTATAATCTATCTGTTCGGTGCAGATTTTATGGTTAATTTCGGAATGAATCCCTGGATAAGTGCTAATGCTGTAATAAATGATTTTTCTGTAATGCAGATATTTTTACCTGCTATATTTGTGTTGTATCTTATTATAAACGAACGAGCTAAGAAATTTTAATTAATTTCTTAGCTCGTTCGTTTTTTATTTCGTTCAGGTATCTATTTTATCTCAGGGATATTACCACTCCGGAAATGTACTGCAACTATAATCTTGACATAAAAAAAAAGGTGTGATAAGATTTAATAAAGAACAGTTTTATCTTTAAAATTTATTATCAGAGGTGTTACCATTGGAAACTGAAAATGAATTTCTTTCAGATCTTGAAGCAAGAAAACGCAATCGCAAAGTTCTGATTACTGACATTGCAATTCAGAAAGTACCTTATATCAAATACAAGGAAATCCCTGAAGAGCACTATGATAATTTATATGAACTTGCAAAATACGTCCTACAGCTTTCTAAAGATAAAAACGATTCAAATGAAGTTGCCGTTGTATACAGCCTCGATTTTGACAACCTTGTAAAGAATAACATGGAATATATGGGAGTTTCAAAGCCAATATAATTTTCGAAAACAGGTAAGGTGAAATTAGTATGACTGAAAAAAGTATTTTAAGCGAAAAACCCGAAAAACAGATTGACGCTGCACTTTGGGGCAAAGAAACTTACGAAAGATTAATCAGAAGTGATGAGGAAACAAAAATACTAAAAGAAAAATTCACAGAATTATTTCTGGAAAACATTAAGAAATCCAGAACCAGTTAATTTTTTTGAATAGTTCGAACTACAAAATGAAAGTTAAAACAGCTAATCTGAATTTTATTTTTCGGATTAGCTGTTTTTCTGTTTTATTTAATGCATAACCTGTTTCATAATCATCTCAGAGATATTACCACTCCGGAAATGTACTGTCTGAGCCTGGCAAGATCCGCAAGGTCAACTGTACCGTTTTCGTTTATATCGCCTGCCCTGGTCTGTTCATCTGTCAGCACTTTATCTCCTATAACAGCAAGTGATACAATACTGAGATCTGTTACATCAATTCTGTCATTTCCGTCCATATCGCCTGTAAGATGAAGTGCTGCAAAATTATACCTGAATTTTTCTGCATATTTTTCTGCAGTTGAGCCGCTGAATCCGTATATTGTTCCCTTGAACTGACCGGCTGCATAACTGAGCACTGTTGATTTTTCAGATATTCTGCATTCCGGATTAAGAAATGTTACACCGGTAAGAGAGGGGTTCATAAGAAGAGCCTTGTCGGAAACAGTATTGACGGATTCGGGAATAACTATTTCGGTGACATTTTTTGAAGCTATTCCGCCGGCAGCAATCCGGGTTACCGGACATCCGTTAATTTCTGACGGAACCACAGCTTTTGTACCGTTTAGTTCACAGCCCAGTACCGTCACATGACTTCCGTCTGAAAAATATCTGTATCCGTCGTCCGTCCGGTCAACTGTAAATTCCGGAATATCAGAAAGTTCCTCAAAATCATATCCGTAAACAGCAGCAAAACGTTCAGCCTCACTTCCCTTTGCCGCTTTGATTATTACGTCGCTCTCAAACAGTACACATTTCTTCGTTTCAGGGAAAATCAGGTCATACCCAAGATTACAGTTCGGATTCAGAATATATACGCTGTCCATCTTTTCACAAATATCAAAAGCCTGATCATGAATTTCCTTTACTGTCTCAGGGATAATCATATATTTGATATTACTGCATGTAAATGCATCTGACTCTATAACCTCAACTTTGTCTGAAATAACCGCCGTATCTATATCAGCTTTGTAAAATGCCTTTGTTGATATTCTTATAACAGGAATATCTTCAATATATTCCGGAATAACCGGATTTCTTTCGTTACCTGTGTACCCGGTTACTGAAACTGTACCGTTTTCAGATTTATATAAAAATCCGTCATCCGTCATCCCGAAAACAATATCAGGAACATCTTCAATTCTTCGTGCAGTGTATCCGTTTTTCCTGCAGTATTCATCAGCTGAGGAGTCTTTATTGCAGTAAATAGTACCGCCTGATATAGTCATATAGGAACTGTCTATTTCACAGTCGTCACTGTGAATAACCACTGTTCTTATTCCCTGAAAAGCCTTGAAACATATTAACTTTACGGTCTCAGGAACAACAGCCATCTGAAGATCAGAAAGGGAAAATGCGGATTCTCCTATCAGAGTCACAGGTTTATTGTCTATTTTATCCGGTATAACAACGCTCTGTATGTTTTCACTTATCCCCGTAATATGTATCTCCCCGTCGGTCTCCGTATATATCAGTCCCTCTTCGCTGATATTTTCAGATGTACCGGCTGCTGAACAGATTTTACCTGTATATATTTCCGTTCCGCAGAATCCCGGAAAATTACCGGCAGCAAGAATCACTGCCAGTGCAAATGCTGTACTTTTAAGAATTTTCATTATCATTTCCCCCGTTATCACTGATAAAATTCACTGATTTCCCGGCTTACAAGCCCGATGCTTTCCCTGAACTTCCTGTATTCATCAGTCCATCTGCCGCTTCCGTCACATACAATAATTACATGTGTTGTTTTATAGTTTCCTCTGAAAACAATCACTTCTCCGGTAATATCAACATTATAGTCCGTCGCTGAATACCTGTATACATAACCGCTTCGTTCAGAGGGCTGGTCCGGAAAATCCGTGTTGTCATTTTTAATCACAATATCTTCCCTGTCATTCAGAGATACCTCCGTGAAGAACATTTCCAGGGAAGAAAGTGCATCTACTTCATCAGGCTGTGCATCCTGGTATGTAAAAAGAATTTTGTCGGCACTGATATTATCAGGTTTGAAAACATAGAACTGTTTTTCATTTGCCTCGGAAAATTTTCCTCCGCCGCCAATCGATGAATATGCAAGTAATTTTGAAAAGCTGTAGCCGGTTTCCTTATTTCCGTTTATTCTGTAGCCGTCCGCTGTAAAATTTTCAGGAATATCAGCGTACATCGTACCGGCATCAAAACTGTAATTTACAACCGGAACAATATCCTCCGCTTCTGTCTCCGCTGTGATTCCGGAAAATACTGTTTCAGTATACGGCAGTGTAACCTGTGTTTCTGCTGATGTTAAAGCTATAGTCCCGGTCTGAATCTCTGCTACAGTGTTATTATCTTCAGGTATTTCAGAAACAGCCTGATTTTTTTCAGATTCAGAAGTTGATAATTCAGATTTTTCTGTCTCCGGAGAAAATTCAGTATGTTCAGAACCCGATACATCAGAATCCGGTACAGAAGTTTCAGAAACAATCCGGCTCATACCGGAAGTGCCAGTCTCTGAGACCGATGTTACCGCTGAGGTTACATAAATCTCCTTTTCCACACAGAGATTATTATCTTTATTACTGAAAATTTCCGCAGCTATCCCGCCGCCTATCAGAACTGCTGCAGAAACGCCTGAGAATATTTTTACCGCAGCTGCTTTTGAAACGCCTTTCTTCACCACAGAACATTCCACAGTTTCAGCAGCCTCAATATCTGATTTCAGTACAGCTGAAATCGCAAATGCAGCAATACCGGATTTTATCCCCTTTCTTTCAAGCTCATCACGCATTATTTTCCTGCTGCTGAAAAGTCTTGATTTTACAGTACCCTCCGGACACTCAAGTGCTTCTGAAATTTCGCTTACCGAAAGCTCGTCATAGTAATACATCATTACAGCTGCCCTCTGGGAATCAGAAAGACTGTTATACAGAACTTCTCTTATTATACCGGCAGTTTCCTTCATCTGTAAAGCATTTTCAGGAATACAGTTCTCATCATCCGATACATCATCGGGATCCGCTTCAGGCTCAGTCTTTATTCTGTCCGCCCTTACAGTGTTTAAATATTTATGAACAGCAATAGTATGCAGCCAGCCCCTGAAATTATCATCTTTTTTATAATATTCAATCTTACTGAACGCAGTAAAATATGTATCCTGCATTAAATCTCTGGCATCATTTTCATTTTTGCACAGGTGCATGCAATATCTCAGAAGCTCAGCACTTGTTTCTTCATATATTTTATCGAAAGCCTTTTTATTTCCTGATTTGGCCTGAAAAATAATCTTTTTCATCACAGACACCTTTCGTAAAAATTTGTCGTTATATTAATAATAACACAAAAAACGCAGGTTTGGTTCATAAAAAATAAATTTTTTTCCTTGAAAAATATCTGTACCGTAATAGAATGATTACAGAAACCAGGTTTCAATGAAACTAAAAATCGAGTAGGAGGCTAACCATTATTTGATTAGCCGACCTCTCACACCACC
>JAUNJJ010000002.1 GCA_030533325.1 Oscillospiraceae bacterium | reverse complement strand
TATTATATCATTTCATAAAAAACTTGAATAGACACGTTGTATTTTACGCTTACATAACAGGTCATTCAGATATGGCGTTACCATAGTTGTCATTATTATCGCAGCCATTGCCGTCAATATTTATGCGGATATTCGGGACAGCGGAAAACAGAACGTAAGTAAAGCGGCTGAACACTGTTCTGTAATGGAATAAGAACGGATCAGTTTGTATCTTTTTTGAGGATATCCAAGTATTCAGAATAAGCAAATACCTTGTTCCTTGCAGAGTTTGTGGTTTCTGTCAGAATACCGAGTTCCTGCAATTTGCGTATCGCATTTGAGACCGTATTGAAGCTGACATCAAGTTCCTGAGATGTATGCCTTATGTCAATTATAGGATACTTTTCTATATAGTCAAAAAGAATTCTGACATTATCTTTTTTTCGGTTTGTTTTAGGCAGAAGATCAATATTTTTATCATGCAGTGCAGATAATTGTTCTATGGTCGCAAGAGAATCCTTTGCGGCAGCTGAAACTGCTTCAAGGAAGAATATGACCCACTGCTCATAATTACCAGAACGTCTGACCTCGGATATTCTGTCATAGTATTCGATCTGGTTTTTTTTCAGAAAATATGAAATATATATAACGGGATAGGAAAGCAGCTTTTGCTCCATAAGATAAAGCAGGATCATTAGTCTGCCGATTCTCCCGTTTCCGTCAAGAAATGGGTGAATGGTTTCAAACTGGTAGTGAATGAGAGCAATTCGTATCAGAGCGTCATAATCCTCATTCTCATTCATGAATTTTTCCAGATCGGACATAGCTGCTATCATATCATCCTTGTTTGGCGGGATATATCTTGCATCCTTTAACGAGCAGTTTGCAGGACCAATCCAATTCTGAGAAGCACGGAATTCTCCGGGATTTTTTTCCTGACCTCTTACACCTTGCATAAGTTCACTGTGAATCTCACGAAGGAGACGACAACATAGCGGCAGCGTTTTCAGGCGTTCAAGCGAATAATTTGTTGCGTGAACGTAGTTAATGACATCGGCTACATCAAGATTACTGTTTGTGTCGATTTCCGGGTCTAATACTTCGTCAAGAGTACATTGTGTTCCTTCAATCTGTGAGGAAATGAGAGCCTCTTTCCTGACATACATGGAAATAAAAAGGTCGGTGTTAGGAATAAATCGGGCAGCTGTATCCAGCTTTACCAATTCGCGGTTGGCATTAACGAGCTTTGAAACCATATTACTGTCTATTACAAGTGCCGGTTCGGGCGGCAAAGGATTTGGCTTGAAGCTTGAATAGCTTGAATCACCGCTGAGGTTTGTTACGAATTCGCCGGCTCTGTTCATAAATAATTCCTCCCATAGTTTTTGAAATAACTATATATATTATACCCTGCTTATTTCAGAAAGTCAACAAGAAGCTGAAATAAAAACTAAAATTCTTTGATGTTATTTCAAAAAATGATCTTAATCTTGAAATAAGCGAACTCAAAACATCTCCTTATTTCAAAAAGTGGTGATTTTCTAATTTGCGAAATTCTGACATTAAACTCATGCAGATTCTCTTGCCTGCTTTCTCTTCGTTGCTTTTTCTCTCTGATATCTGAAATACTCATTTGTTGGCTGTATTCTGTTACTTGACGGGATAATGATATCTGAACATTTAAGATAATTGCAAATAATATAATAAGGATGTAGGAAAAATTACATATAAGTATGTCGGAAATCCTACATCCGAACGGTCTAACTGCTCATAGAAATATTCCCGGTTTCCTTCCCTGAGTGTTAGTCCCATTCCGAAGCAGATGATACCGTAGACTTTTGCCTCATATCACATTGTTCAGGAGACATCAGGGACTTACCTGAAAAGCGAAAAATACGAATGAAGTAATGTCAATAGAAATAAATGGAAAAACAAAGCCTCCACTATAACACCAGACTTTTGTTTTGTGTTATAATTTATCTGTAATCGGTTAAGGGTGAAAAAATCTTAGGAGAGGGTATGTATTTCAATACTAAAAGAAATAAAATAAATGGTAAAATAAACAATCCGGTATAACGCCAGACTTCTGTTTGGCGTTATATTTTTTATCGCAGATAAGCATATGAAACCGAAGAATCTTACAGTAAATGTTTCAGGAAATATAATATTTCATTATTGACCTTTGAAATAAAATGATGTATAATAGTAATGCTTAAATTTTGCTTGAACGAATGCAGGAAGGAATAATATCATGGAAAATATAATAACCGTAAGACTTAATACATTAAAGGATTTCAGAGAATTTATGGAATGTGCTACTATGCTCAACGGATCTGCGAGAGCGATTCAGGGTGAGACAAATGTTGATGCCAAGAGTACTCTTGGTATAGCTTCCATCATGGATACAGGCAGTTTTAATCTTAAGCTTATAGACTGTTCAGAAACTGAACTGAGTAAATTCAGAAAGTGGGAAGTCTGATTTTTCAGAAGAGTTTTCTGTTGCAGGAATGTTTATTGTATATGATTTATCACGCTGCTGAAACCGGATATGGTTCTGGCAGCGTATTTTTCTGGAAGGGGAATGATTATGTTTAAAAAACCAGTATACAGACGCGCTCTGAAGCTGGCTGTTCCAATGATGATACAGAACGGCATCACTAATATGGTAGGTCTTATAGACAATCTTATGGTCGGAAGTCTCGGAACGGAGGCTATGACCGCAGTATCTATTGCAGGACAGCTTATGTTTGTTTATAACCTTGCCATTTTCGGAGGAATAAGCGGGCCGGGAATATACGGAGCACAGTATTTCGGTCAGGGAAATACTGAAGGATTCAGAAATACCTTCAGAATTAAGATGTGGATAAGTACATTTATACTGATGTGCGGAATGGCGTGTTTTACGTTTGGAAGTCGCTGGCTTATAGGACTGTATCTTCAGGGGGAGAGCAATTCGGTTGATCCGGTTCTCACTATGGAATATGCACGTCAGTACCTTTTGATTATGGTTTTGGGTATGATTCCGTTCTCGATGACACAGGTTTATGCGAGCAGCCTCAGGGAAACCGGAGAAAGTCTCAAACCGATGGTCGGCGGCGTTGTATCCGTAGTGGTTGATATTGTATTTAACTACATTCTTATATATGGAAAATTCGGGGCACCGGCTATGGGAGTACGCGGAGCAGCAGTGGCTACTGTAATGGCAAGGGTGGTTGAATTTCTTATTGTTATTATATGGTCTACTGTTCAGAGAAAAAAACACAGGTTCCTTCAGGGAATTTACAGGACTCTGCTGGTACCGAAAAGTGTATTTGCCGAGATTCTGAAAAAAGGCTCGCCGATATTTTTTAATGAATTTATGTGGGCAGGCGGTATGGCAGCAATGACGCAGTGTTATTCTATAAGGAGCCTTGAAGTTGTGGCAGGTATGAATATTTCAAATGCTATATGCAATCTTCTTAATGTTGTATTTGTTGCGCTGGGTTCGGCTGTCGGAATCATTATCGGACAGACGCTCGGAGCTTCCGAATACGAAAAAGCACAGAAGGATGCGTTCAGTTTGACGAAATTTTCCGGATTGATTTGTGTAGGACTTTGTCTGATACTTGTTTCGCTGTCAGGAATATTTCCTCAGTTTTATGAGACCACGGACAGTATAAAAAACTATGGAAAGTGGTTTATCATTATAACAGCACTTTTCTTCCCTGTACAGGGACTTCTGAATGCTCTGTACTTCACTATACGGTCGGGAGGAAAAACCTTTATTACTTTTCTGTTTGACAGTGTATTCACCTGGGTCGTTCCTGTTCCGGCTGCGTTTGTTTTATGTAAGTATACAGGAATCTCAATATTTGCTGTATATGCTGTTGTTCAGGCGGCGGATATAATAAAACTTGTGATTGGATATATCCTTATTAAGAAGGGAATCTGGATCAGTAATATAGTAGAGAAGATATAACAATAACTCCGGCAGAAAAAACTGCCGGAGTTATTGTTCGATACAAAATAAAAAGCCTTCGGAAACCGAAGGCTTTTGAAGCAGGGGTGGTAAGAATCGAACTCACGTCAAAGGTTTTGGAGACCCCTATTCTACCATTGAACCACACCCCTATGTTTTATAAAGTTGTCGTCAACGTTTATAATTATATCATAAATTCAGTCGCTTGTCAATGTTTTTTTGATAATTTTCTTTATAATTTTTAATGAAAATTATCAGGTTTTTTTGTGGGAAGTTTTTTTGAAAAAGTATAGAAAAAAATATTTATGTGAAGAAGGCATAAGTTAACCAATATGTTCGATGTGTAATGTTGCAAAAATTCGCTGAATAATTGACATGAATTTGTCAATAGTATATAATAAGCTTATAAACATTTATCGGGAGGGATTGGTTTGAAAAGAGATACGATTTCAGCGGTGGTTTCTGTAGCCGTTATTGCGCTTTCATCAGCTCTTGGCGTTGCATCGCTTGGAAGAACGGCTGATGAAAATATACCTGAAAACAATACTCAGATTATGAATGAAACTTCCGTTTTATTCACTGAAACAGGCACAGCTTCTGCTGTGATATACACATTTCCGCAGACATCCGTGGTTTCAACGGTTACAGTTACTGCAGCGAAGACTGTTACTTCAGTTACTTCCGAAGGGACTACTGCCGCAGAAACTTCTTCTGAAACAACAACTTCTGTTCAGACAGAACCTCCGGTAACCGAAGTACCTGTTACGGAAGAGATAAAAACAGAACCGCCGCAGGTACAGGAAACAGAACCTGCACCACAGCCGCCTCCTGAGCCTCCCGCTGTAACTGAAGCAGAGACGGAAAAAACTGATGAGATATTCATTCCCGAATCGGCAACCGAATTTCAGCGTGAGGTCTTAAGACTTGTAAATGAAAAGCGTGCAGAGCTTGGAATAAAAATGCTTTCAGGAAGTGAAGGGCTTAATCGTGCAGCTGATATCCGTGCGGAAGAAATATTCAGAAACTTTGATCATGTCCGGCCTGACGGAAGCGGATGGTATACTATATATGCTGAGGTAGGAGTTGCTCCCGGATATATGGGTGAAAATATTGCAGCAGGAAGGTCAACTCCTGCAGAGGTATTTGATCAGTGGATGAATTCGCCTGATCACTACGCAAATATGATAAGCGAAAACTATACTTATATGGGCGTTGGATATTTTGAAACGGACAGTGAATATCATCATTACTGGGTTCAGTTATTTTCATAATATATTGAATGCATATAATTTTGCGTTAAACAAAAAACCGATATGCTCTGAGGTCATATCGGTTTTTTGTCTTTGTATTATACCGGTGTGGCAGAGCCGTATGCCTTAATCGGGCGTCCGGTTTCATCAAATTCGGTTGTATAGCGTACCATGAACGGAATTCTGTCAGGCGTCAGCGGGATTACACCTTCAAGTGATTTTACTCCGTTTTCAAGCTGCTTCATCCAGTCATAGTACATTTCTGAATAATCCTGCGGGAAGAGACCTGATTCGAAAAGCGGGTCCGGATAATTTCTTATCAGTGCAGGGAGTCCGAGTTCTCTCATACAACGGAAACACGGTTTCATTTCCTTTGTAATGATATTGTATTCCCAGAGGAAGATATTTACCTGTTCCGCAGCCATTTTAAGATTTTTTTCTTCCGCAGCCATACTCTGGAGATGGAGCTTTTCAGCAGTTATATTTCTGATCATTGCATAGAACAGGTAGTGGCCACGGCTTTTTCCTATGAGCTGAACTGTACTTCGCAGACAGATTCGTTCTTCGCCGCAGCATGATGAATTAAGTGTTCTCCACGTTTCACACTCCTGTTCGCTGCCTGTTTCTATGATGCGATCCAGCATATCCGTGTAGATTTTTCTGTCTTCATCATTCAGAGCACTCAAAGAATCTGATTTTATAAGGTCTTTTTCGGACATATTCATTGAGATTTCCTGGAGATATTTTTTATTTACCCTCAGAATCTCTATCTTTCCGTTTCTGTATTCGAATATAGCTGCTCCGCCTACAAAACTGCTGAAAATGAGGGTATCCATGGAATCATTTGACCAGAAATCAGAGGAGTTAAGTGTGTCAATAAGATTCATCTGAGGTATGGTTGCACCTACTGCACTTCCGCTTATGAGTTTTTCATACTGTTCTTCAGGAAGCGGCTTTGAGTAAAGATAGCCCTGGATATAATCACAGCCGATGCTTCCAAGAAAATCAGCCTGTTTAACGGTTTCCACGCCTTCGGCTATAACAGGGAGACCAAGCCAGTTTACCATACGGACAACTGAACTCAGAATAGTGCCGCCGCGGTTGTTTTCGCCGTGTTCCTTTTCGAGGAATTTCATGTCAAGTTTTATTATATCAAAATCAATGTCCTTTAATATATTGAGTGACGAGTATCCGCTGCCGAAGTCGTCCATTTCGACGATATAGCCGAAGCTGTGCAGTTTGTGTACCGCATCATTGATAAATTCACTGTTTCCGAGTGCAGCTGATTCGGTTATTTCGATACGGATATATTTGGAAGGAACATCGTATTTCCGGCGGATATTTTCAAGATTGTCAATGAAATCAGGACTGAAAATATCGTATCTGGTAAGATTGATGGATACCGGAACCATATGAATATTATTGTCCATGCATTTTCTCAGAAATATGCATGCCTTTTCAAACACGTACATATCGAGTTTTGTGATAAATCCGTTCTTCTCAAAAATAGGAATGAAAATTCCCGGAGAAACAAGACCTCTTTCAGGATGAAGCCACCTTACAAGTGCCTCAGCTCCCACAAGCATACCTGTTGTATGGTTGTACTGTGGCTGATAGTATACGACAAACTGTTCTTCAGCAAGAGCTGTACGCATCAGACCTGATATCTCCTGCTCAGTAATAAGTTCTTTTCGCAGTTCCTCGGTATAACAGGCATACTGTCGGGTGTAGCTGCCTTTGATGGATTTCTGGGCCATAATAGCACGGTCTATAGCTGACTCTGCAGATACTGACCTGTCGGTTATCTTGTATATTCCGGCATTGCATGTTATCTCAAACGACAGTTCAAACTCGGCAATCTTTTCAAAGAGAGCAGTTATAAAACTTTCCTTATGTTCATCAGGGCATTTTGCGAGGAGGAGAAACCGGTCTGAACCGATACGGCATCCGAGTCCGCTGTCTTTTACTGCACCGGAAATAACTCCTGCGATATGAATCAGAATTTCATCGCCTTTTCCGGAACCGAATACGTCATTGATAACCTTGAATCTGAGTACATCAAGGTAAACAACAATATAGTCCTTTATTTCTTCGTCAGTTCTGCTTTTTACCACTTCGTCGAGTTCATGCGAAAATGTTTTTCTGTTAAGAAGACCTGTAAGTTCATCTGTTATACGCAGTGATACATCACTGATACAACTGAAGGTTATCAGAATTTCGTTTTCTGAAGCGGAAAAAGTAAGGTTGAACTTGCGATACTGTCCGTTTCCGGATCTCAGATTGAATTCAGAAAAAACTACCGGAGGCAGTTCTGATTTGTCCATTGACTGTACAGTATTTTTTATTTCGTTTACAGCACGTTTTGAAGCAATACTGCTCTGGCGGAATATTTCCCATACAGGACGTTCGTCAAAAACTGCAGCAAACATAATACTGCAATCCGGAGAATATCTGAAACCACCAGTACTGCGATTATATGTCATATATGAATTCAGGTATAGTTTATTACTGTCCATAACAATCCCCTTTCGTTTAACCGGATATATCATAAAATACTTCTTTAGTTATTATAACACGTTTGAACCGAAAACACAATACAAAAACAGTAAAATAAACTGTGCACATAGGGGATCAGCCGTGTGTACAGTACAAAACCGTATTTCTGATTTTACTTCCGGATATAGTATTGATTTACTTATATATCCGGCGGTTTGCGATATTATACTTGACATTTAAGATTTTTTTGGTATAATTATTACAAAGAGTATGGCCGACAGATTTTATCACTGCATTACAAAAAAGAATCGAGGAACAGTTATGAAAAGAAATAAGCTTACTGCACTGGCAGTCTCCGTTGTTTCAGCACTTGGTGCATTATGCAGCTGCTCGGAGGGATACGATAAACTTCTTGATAAAAATGACCCTGTTACTGTGACTGTATGGCATTACTATAACGGTGTTCAGCAGACGATGTTCGATGAAATGGTGGATGAGTTCAACCAGACTGCCGGAATGGAAAAAGGCATTATTGTGGAAGCACTTTCTAAAAATACTGTTTCGGAGCTTTATGACAGTGTTATCGCAGCGGTCAATAATGATGTGGGTGCTGAGGAACTTCCGGATATTTTTGCAGCCTATTCGGAAACTGCATATCTTGCTGACAAGGCAGGAAAACTTGCGGATATAGGGCAGTATTTCACTGATGAGGAACTGAGTGAATATATCCCCGGGTATATCAGTGAGGGCAGATTTGCAGGTGACGGTAGTCTCAAAATATTCCCTGTTGCCAAAAGCACTGAGATAATGGTACTTAACAGGACCGACTGGGATAAATTTGCCGGTTCTGTGGGAGTGACCACCGGGGATCTTTCCACATGGGAGGGACTTGCGGAGGTATCCGGAAAATATTATGAATATACTGACGCCCTTACACCTGATATTCCAAATGACGGGAAGGCGTTTTTTGGAAGAGATTCTATGGCAAATTATATGATAATCGGTGCAAAGCAGCTGGGCAGTCCGTTTGAGTCTGTCAGTGCAGACGGTACAGTTACTCCTGTATCAGATAAGACCGTTGTAAAGAGGCTGTGGGAGAATTATTACGTACCCTTTGTAAAGGGTTACTATGCGGCAAACAACAGATTCCGTTCCGATGATGCAAAAACAGGAGATATCATAGCCCTTATCTGCTCTACCACAGGAGCTGCATATTTCCCTTCAGAGGTAACTGTCGATGATGACAACAGTTATCCGATTGAGAGTATGGTGCTTCCTGTGCCGGATTTTGAGGGAACTTCTCCTTATGTTGTTCAGCAGGGTGCAGGAATGTGTGTTACAGATTCGGATCAAAAGACGGAATACGCCTGTGCAGTATTTCTGAAATGGTTTACTGATGAGACCAGAAATATTAAATATGCTGTAAATTCCGGTTATCTTCCTGTCAAAAAGGCGGCGAGTGATTATGAAAAAATATCTTCCGCAGAAAGCTCTGTAAGCGGAATAATTCAGGATACACTTAATATTGCTATCAATGAGATAAATTCCCGTGAACTTTATACTGCCCCTCCATATGATAATTCTGATAAGATAAGAGATTTCCTCGGAGATTATATCAGCCGGACTGCTTCTGAAGACAAGGCGGCTGCACAGGAAAGAATAGCAGGAGGCGAGAATCGTACATCCGTAATATCTTCCTATACTGATGATGCAGCCTTTGAAAAATGGTATGAGGGATTTTTGTCGGGATATACCTCGACAGCGGGGAGATAATACTTATTTATTTGTGTGATATAAGGGGGTGGGAAATTTGAAAAAAAGTAAAGCCGGCGGTAAAAAGAAAGTAAGTTCGCCGTTATCCTACAGAATTGTTGTGCCGATGATAATGCTTTCCCTGATTCAGATGAGTGTATTCTTCACCACTCTTGCTGTAAGCGGAGAGTTTTCCTACATAAAGCGATATGCCTACAATATGTTCACCGAAAAGACCATGAACAGGAAAAACTATGTCGAGAATATGATGAACGACAAGGTTGTACCATTGTTTGATGCAGCTCAGGAAATAAATTCTCTGACAGGAGAATATCTCGAGGCAAACGGCCGGTCTGCCGCTGAAATTTCAGAAGACAAGCAGCTTAATAAGGAGATTATCAGACTGTCCTCACAGAGACTTGTGGAACTTCTCAGAAAAAGCTCTGTTAATGATGTGTTTATTATTCTTGATTCAGGTGAACTTTACTGCAGGGACGGCGATGTAAAGAAAAGCGGTCTGTATCTCAGAGATCTGGATATCGCTTCAGATGACAGAACAAATAATACGGATATCTTTGTGGAAATTGGCAGTTCGGATATAGCAAAGGAGATGGGTATCACTCTGGATTCGGAATGGTCAGCTCATATGGAAGTCAGCAGACTGAATGAGGAGGAACTTGACTTTTACTTTGAAACACTGGAGACTGCACGAAAAAATGTCAGTATACCTGTGAGTGCTATGGGACACTGGAACGGCTTTTCAGCCATTACTCCACTGAGGCAGCCAAGTATGAAATATACCATCCCCCTTATAGCCGGCGATGGCACAGTTTACGGTGTTCTGGGGGTTGGAATAATGAAAAAGACTTTTCTCAGCCTTATTCCATCCAATGATTTTTTTAATGAAAGTGCCTGTTATATTCTGGCACAGGATAAGGAGGGCAGTGGTGTATACACCCCTGTTATACATTCCGGAGCCATTTATACCCGTCTTGTGAATGAAAATACCGTTATCAGTGATAATGAAAAATTGTCTTCGGAGATTTATGATTTCAATGCAGGTTCGGAAATTAATTCTATCGGCTGCATACAGCCAATGCATCTTTACAATTCGGGTTCACCTTATATCAGGGAAAAATGGGCCCTTGTCTCCGTTGCAGACAAGGGCAGGATACTGAGCATTTACAGCACCATTATCTCCATGCTGGTATTATCCACGGTAATTTCTGTGGTATTCAGTCTTATATTTGCAGTGATAATCAGCAGGCGAATAACCACTCCGGTTAAGAAGATTGCGGTTCGGCTGGATGAAAAAATGGGCGATAACGGCATAATAACTTTCGCTCCCTCAGGTATCAGCGAAATAGACAGGCTTTCCGGTTCCATTACCGAGCTTCAGATAACTGTTAAGGAGCAGGCGTCGAGAGTTTCAAAGATAATCAGTATGGTAGATATGGGCATAGGCGTGTTTATGTATGAGCCTCGTGACGGCAGTGTTTTTATGGGCGAAAGTCTCATCAAGCTTCTTAATATCACTTCTCTGCCTGCCGGTGATACGGTGATTGATGCAGATGAATTTCTGGAACTTATAAACGGTATAGATGACAGCGGAACTCTTACCACAAGCGGTTTCATTACAAGGATGACAGAGATGCATGATGAATCCCAGTCCATAGATATGTACAGCAGTGTGCTGAACAGGTGGTTCAGATGCCGTGTAATGGCAGGAAAGGATAATGTTATCGGGCTTGTAATGGATGTTACGGGCAGTGTTATCGAGAAAAAGAAGATAGAGTACGAGCGTGACTATGATGTTACTACAGGACTTCTTAACAGACGTGCATACATTAACAGGGTTGGTGAGCTGTTTGCTGCCCCTGAAAAACTTAAAACTGCCGCATTTCTTATGTGGGATATGGATAACCTTAAGTATGTGAACGACACCTATGGTCACGATTTCGGAGATGACTATATAAAGACCGCAGCCAATGTGTTCAAGCTTTTCCGTGATTACGGGGGAGTTGTATCCAGACTCTCCGGAGACGAATTCAACATATTTCTTTACGGTTATGACAGCAAAGACGAGATACGTGATATTATCAATACTGTCAGGGATAAAATGAATGAAAGTTACTGCACTCTTGCTGACGGAACTCATTTCAGGCTGAGAGCCAGCGGCGGCGTTTCATGGTATCCGGATGATTCGGTTTCCTATGAAACACTCATTAAATATTCCGACTTTGCAATGTACACTGTCAAGCATTCCACAAAGGGAAGAATCGCAGAATTTGACCTTAGCTCATATAACAAGGATTCCATTCTCATAACGGGCGTGGAGGAGATGAACAGGATAATAGATGAGGAAAGCATAAAATACGCATTCCAGAGCATTGTATCTGCAAAAACGGGAGAGATATTCGGTTATGAAGCACTTATGCGTCCTCAGTCGGAGCTTCTCAGGTCGCCTCTTGAATTTATCCGGATTGCCAAAACAGGAGCAAAGCTTTACGATGTAGAGCGTCTCACATGGAATATTGCACTGAGAAGTTTCCGTCTCCTTCGTGAATCAGGAAAAGTGGACAAAAATGCAAGAGTGTTTGTTAATTCTATTTCCGACTGCAAAATGAAGTCCGAGGATGTTGACCATATCGAATTGGAAAACGGTGATATTCTTGACAGAGTTGTTCTTGAAATACTTGAGGGCGAGCAGGCAAATGAAGAATTTGTAAAGGCAAAAAAGAAGCGCATGGAAAAATGGAATGCCATTATTGCACTTGACGATTTCGGATGCGGCTACAACAACGAATATGCACTTATTACTCTTAATCCCGATCTGATTAAGATAGACCGTTCTATAATAAGCGGCTGCGACAGCGATATAAGCCGACAGAATATTATTCTGAGTCTTGTATCCCATGCAAAGCTCAGGAATATCATTGTGCTTGCTGAGGGCGTTGAGACAAGCGGAGAGCTCAGGACAGTTATTGAATGCGGCGTTGACCTTATTCAGGGCTACTACATTGACCGTCCGCTCTATGAGCCGAAACCTGTTCCCGACAGGATTAAGGAAGAGATAATCAGCTGCCAGCGTGATAAACAGGATAAAAAAACAGCCTCTCTGTAACAGGGAGGCTGTTTTTGTATAATACATATAAATGATTCAATTATATTATAGTGAACGTCAAAATAAATTTGACTTTCACTATAATTAATTTATTTTTATTGCCTTGCACATCCGATGACTACGTCATCTCCGTGCAAATCGGCTAATAGCAAACGCAATTTATTTATTGCGTTTGCTATAATTAACAACACTAATCTTGTTTAACAATTCGTCGGAATTCATATCAAAAATAAAAATATAATCACCACAGGCTTCAAAAGTATAAGAACCTCTATTTTGAATTTCTACAGCAGCTTGTGAGTCAATAACACTCCAATCATCAAGTGAGTATGTTAAATACTTGCCGTTATAGTAGGTTATTGCCTTTTTGCTATCCGCATAGATTATTCGCTCAAAGGTACTGGTGCTGTACTGCAGTGATTTTGTGCAGTTGTCAGTATTGATGATATACAAACAGTCGCTTTTGTGATTTGACATTTTGCAGGTGGTTGCCGCTGGTCCTCCGTCCCTTGCGATTGATCGTGATGTAGTAATCTGCGCAACAGAGACTATATATTTTTCATCCGCAAAATATGGTGTTTTTTCAAAGAATCCCTGGGTATAATCTGCAACATCAGCAATATGACAATTCTCTGTATTATTGACAAAAGAATATTCGTATAGCTTTCTTAATTGAAATAATGATTCGGTATAAACTATTCGGTCTGTCTCAAACAGCAATAAATTTATCCTTCCGTTAGAGCTGATTATATTTTGATTCTTTGAATCGACAGCAAAATAAGAATTAGCATAGTTATCTGAATCCATGTCAAAATATAAACACTCTCCATACCTGCAGCTATATTTATACAGCCTGGAGTATGAATTTTCTGACTCAAATACAAGAGAATAATCTATCGGGAGCTGTTTTTTATGACCATCATCATATAGTTCATAAATTTCAATTCCGTTAGATGATACACAGAAAATCACGGTATCATTAATAAAAAAATCATTTATATAATCAGGTATTGAATAGCTTTTTACTACTTTTCCCGATGAATTTAACGCTTTAAGATTGTCTGGAGTACTGTTATCAATTACCCAAAGTAAATTACCGAATGGTTTCATGAATGCGTATTTATCGCTTGTCTGATAAATACTTTTTCGATCCAGTCATACAAAGTTCCATAAGGTATTTTTAAACTTTCGCTTGTCATCTTGGCACCAACTTCTTTAGCAAGCTTTACCGCTTCTTTCTTGTATTCAGCTTCGTATGTTCTTGGTTTATCCATATTCTTACAACTCCTTAAGGTTTTCTATTGTTTCCATTATAAATTTAGTGGATTAAAGTTGTCAATTAATTATACTACATAAACAACCTAAAAGGCATATCGCTATACAAATTGATTGCATCGGTGTTGAATATTGTCATCTCTAACGATTGTGTTAAAAATGTCAATTCATCGGTTGACAGTGATAAACTCGATGCGGTATAATATATAATGTAAACTTTTTGTAAATCTTATGATTTACATATCATGAAAGGAGTAGTGTGAATGAACACAACACCAAAGCACGGACTGATAAACAGGTTGATTGCTATGCTGCTTGTCCTTACAATGACCTGCGTTTATGTGGTCAGAGATAACTATGCTCCGATTATCTCAGAGCAGAGCAAACCTAAGTCAACAGATTTGTTAGCCCAAACACTCAGTTACAGTACAGGTCTGTCCCCTGATACAGAACTCAGAGACGTTAGTGACCTTGTGCTGGCTGAGAATACCACAAATATGGGCAAGGCGAGTCAATCTCTATCTGAAGCTTTTGCTAAAATGCCAGAGAATGTGAAATCCAGTGAAGAGCTTGATAAAAGCGTTGCTGATTTCAGTAAGCAAATTGCCGGACTCAAAGCTCAGGCAATCGATGAGTTAAGTGAGACAGACAATGGCTCGACGGGATTTTCTGAATATCGAGACACCGTTATCTCAGGCTTCAACGAGGTTGAGGAGCTGCTTTCGACTGTTTCAGTTGAAAATTATGAGATGGTAATGTCGGAGATTTCGGCTCTGATAAATCCAGAAAAGCCTTATGTTTCACTTGCTGATGATCTTCCTTTTAACGATGCTTCGGAGGAGAATATCACTTATTCCACATACAATCCTGAATCAGTTACTGATTATCAGATTGATGATGGCAGCTACTCAAGTGATGATCTCCGCCAGACAAACGATACTATTGTAAATGATGATGTAAGAACTGAATTTGCAGACCTTGAGAGTGTGCTTGAAGTCTATCAGTATGTCAAAAACAACTACATGATGGAATTCTATTTTGGTTCTCGCAAGGGTGCTGTCGGCGCTTCTGCTGAAAAAGCCGGAAATGACTATGATATAGCCAGTCTGTTGATTGGTGTTCTCCGTGATAGGAATATCCCTGCACGATATGCAAAGAGCGAAATAGAGATCACAGCAGAACAGGCTATGGAATGGACTGCTACAGATGATATCAATGTTGCTATACGCTCTATCGCTGCTCTTGGAATCCCCACAACAGGAATGATTTCCGATGGTGAAACCGTTGCGGTCAGATTAGAGCATACATGGGTGGAAGCATATGTACCTTACACAGATTATCGTGGAACGGGTAATCGTTCTGGTGAGCGTCTCTGGATTCCGCTTGATGCATCATTCAAGAAGTCAACACATCTTGATGGTGCTGATATTGAGACAATTAACGCTTATATGAAAGATGAATCCAATTATCTCAATGAAAATTCAGTTATCAATGGAGTGAGCGTTTCAAACATAGCGAAAATGGTTGATGGCGAAGAATCGGCGTTTGTAAAGTATATGCTTGAAAACGGTTATGATTCTGTAGCTCAGGTTTTCGGCGGCAAAGAAATAATCTATGAAGATTTGGGATATTTACCGCTTTCACTGCCATATAACACGGTTTCTGATACTGAGAGATATGATGATATTCCCATTGACTACACAGATACCATCAACTTTGAGTTGTTTGGTAATTCAGCATCGGGAAACAATATCTACGGTGATGATTTTATCAACGAAACAATATATGCGCCTGATGTTTACGGAAAGAGACTCACTTTAACTTATGTTCCTGCAACACAAGCTGATAGCGAGGTTATCTCAGAATATGGTGGTATTTTCTCTACACCAGCTTATCTCATTAAAATGAAACCTCAATTTGTTATTGATGGTGAAGTGATAGCTGAAGGCGGTGTTTGCAATACAGGCTACACACAAAAATACATTATTACCCTCAGCAATAAAGCTTCCAGTCAGAATAATAGCGAAATCACAAATAATGTTATCGTAGGCGGAATGTACTCAATCGTTTTAGATTACGGTAATGTGTCTGAGGTAGAACTAAAGAATGTAAAGTCTGTTGTCGATAATTTCTCCTCCATAATGACAGAAGATAATTGCTATACCGAAACTTATATGGGTGAATTGCTGTATGCAATTGGAAAACTGTACTTCTCCCAGCTTGACATATTTAATGGAGTTGTTGCAGGAGTTCACAATGTTACAGCTACACGTTCTTTAAGTTTGGGAATAATTGGATTTAATGCTAATGTAACTTATTCGTTCGGTGTTCCTTCCGAGTTAAAGGAGGGCGGCGTATTCCTTGACATCGGACATGATGTACATTGTGTTGTTTCAAACGATAATAACAATGAATCCGAAAAGAAGTTCATGCTTGAAGCTGGTATGTACGCTTCTGCAATGGAACATGGTATTTTAGAGCAAGTGACTGGTGTTGAATCAGTTTCTACTATCAAAGCATTACAGTATGCGCAGCAGAATGCCGTTCCGATTCACTATATCACTAAAGATAATCTTGACAGCGAAGTAGCACAACTTACTTTTTCTGACCAGTTAATTAGTGATATCCGTTCATCGGTAAATTCAGGCAAGGTCATTATCATTCCTGAACACGAAATAACTATTCATCAGTGGTCGGGCGTAGGTTATATGGTACTTGATCCAGATACTTTCGCTTGCGGGTATATGATCTCAGGCGGTATGGCTGGCGGCGCCATGGCGTGGTATGAAGTTCTATGGGAAACTGCAAAAGCTACAGTAACGGGAATATTTGTTGGTTTGTGTATTGCTTTTTGGGTTTGGTTGTTTCCTGTGCTTCTCGTTCCTGCGATAATAGCAGGAATCGTATGTTATGGCTTCTTATTATATAGCATTGGATCGCATATGTACAATGCTGTTCTTTATGATGATGTTCGAGAATTTCAAGAAGCGATGATAGAAACTTCGTCATTCATGCTAACGACCGCATTCTTTTTGGGGCTTTCTGAATGGTTGGATATAGATTACTATGAGGAATCAGGTGGAGAAGGCTCTGGCGAAGGAGGAACAGAAGGACAAACTCCAGATGGTGAAGGAACAGGAGGAAAATCTCCTGCTGAACAAGCAAACGAAGAGGCTGGTAAAGCAAAAGGCGAAGCTTGTTTTATTGCTGGCACATTAGTAGCAACATCAAGTGGATATACTCAAATAGAGTTTATCAAAGCCGGAGATACTGTTAAGAGTTTTGACCCAATAACTATGAAAGTATCAAATCAAGTAGTAGAGGAAACATTTATTCGCCAAATTAATGAATTGATAAATATTTATGTTAATGATGAGATTATCACTACGACTCCTGATCATCCATTCTATGTTGCCAAAAAAGGGTTCGTAAATGCAATTGAATTAAAAGCGGGAGATCTTCTTATTACGGTTAATGGCGAATACGCCGTTATCACAATGATTCAGCATGAAATCCTTGAATCTCCTGTTGATGTGTTTAATTTTAGGGTGGCAAATAATCATACCTACTATGTAAGTAATCTTGGTATTGGTGTACATAATAATGATTGTGCCGATCCAAATATACCTGCTACTAAACCCAAGTTCAATGCAACTGAAAAATTCAAACTTCACTTAAAAAAAGGAGATGGAACATATAGTCGCTCAAATGGAATTGACGGGGCACACAATGAAGCTGAATTTCTAAATCGAATTAATGACCTTCATGGTGAAATAATCGAAGAAACTGGGTATCCAGATGGATTAACCGAATACAAATACAAAATGTATAGAATGGATAAAGCTGCCAAGCCTGATTTAAATGCAGGGCAGTATGATGAAATCTATACTAAAACGACATATAACCCTGATGTTATATCAGATGAAACCTTTTTAAACAGAGCTCTTGATGTCTTAAACAGTGATACATTAAAAATAGAAGGTAGAAAAATAACAGGCTATGAAGAAAGTACTGGGTTAACTTGGGAAGGGTATCTTGAAAAAGCAGGCTCAACCGACGTCAAAACATTTTATCCACTTCTTTCGTAAATTGTGAGGTGGAAATATGTATAATAAAATGGATGATTACCTTTCTATGTTATCTCGAAAATCAGATGATGATTTAATTAAGATACTTAAACATCTATCAACTGGTAGCGGTTATCAATTAGGAGAAATAATGATAGAGTTTTCGAACGGTTCAGATCCTTATTTATTCATTGATTTCCCAGAATTACAAGATTTCGATGGTGTTGGTTTTTATTGTATTTTTGATCCGCCACCAATGCTTGTGGAAGGTTCGGTTTTTTATGAAAAATTGAAATTGATTCTACATAAAAGAATGGAAGGCAAAAGCAACGAATTCAACTATGAGCTAAGGAGATATCTTGATAATATAATGGAACTTTGCAATAAAAAAAGAGAGAAGGAGGAGTAAGATGAATCTGAAAAGAATAATTGTAGCTCTTGTTTTTATTACAGTTCAATTGATCGTCCCTCTAAACACGATTAATGGTTTAGCGGCTGATGAGAACTTATTTGCTTCAAATAATAGTGAGGCACTCGAAATTGGGCTCTCTTATATAATGGGTACTGATGTCGAAAATGACAATGATGAACATATTGATTGCAAGACAATGTCGAAAATTGGAGACATTGTAGAGTATATTTATGATAACAACACATATGTTCTGTCTTTGGCATCGATTGAAACACTTTCATCAGTCTTGGACAATGCAATTAATTATGTATGGTTCATTGAAACCCAAAATGTTGATGATACCTCCCATTTATTGTTAATTGATGATCTTCAAAGTGAAGAAGTTAAGCAATTATTAGTATCATTTCAAAACAATGACGGCGGTTTCGGTCTTACTGAAGGTTACACCAGCGACATCATCGACACAAAGCTTGCATTAAAGGCTCTGACCGATATAGACGAGACGGAAGCCATGACAAATGCCGCTCTCTACATCTCATCACTGCAAAACGAGGACGGCGGTTTTGGTTACCAGCAGGGATTAAGCTCAAATGCTTATCTCTCTGCTGACATTGCTAATATTCTCGTGGATACGATAGATGTCAACCCTGTGCTGTCATACTATCTTAAAGATACCTTTGCAGCACTTGACAGCTATCTTGATACAGCGTTTCCTGCCATAAACGAGCTTTCAGCAAGTGACCTTGATACAGTATATCAGCACTTCTATACTGCTTTGTACAGGCTGAAAAGGGACGGGCGCTATGATGTATCATCATATTATGCTTTGCAGGCAGAGGACGGTGGAGTGTTCGATGATCCTATGGCTACGGCACTTTATCTTGAACTGCTCGTAAGAGAGCAGAATGCACTGGTAGCTAAGATTGATAATATCGCTATCACTAATGATAGCGGTTACGCAGTTGCTGCTTTCAACTCCAATGAAAACGTAAATATCAGCGTTATCAATGAGTTTGAAACCGATAAGGCTACCTTTGAAATGTCAATCATAAAGCCCGACGGTACAGCTATTTCTCTTGACGGTGATACTGCGGTATGGAACACTGCGGATAACGCCGACGGTGAATATACCGTTCGTGCCGAGATCATTCGTAACTCAAATAATGAGGTAGTAAAGTCATTTGAACAGACTTTCAGAATCCAGCATCGTTTAGCAGTTGATAGCATTACACTTGCTTTGAGCCAGCCGTATTCAAGAGTTGGCGATGCTGATTCCGTTGATATTACAGCAGAATTTGACATCAGCAACTATACGGAAGATAATCATCTTGCTGTCAACTGGGGAGTAACAGATGTATCCGGTCAGGTGATTGCTGAGGGAACAGCGAATATCTCCGAAGCTGACGTGGCTATGAACTTCATTCAGCTTGGAAGCTTTACTCCTGATACTTCTGAGAGAAACGCATATATCATAAGAGCAGAGCTGATGTCAGGAGAAATGCAGATTGCTCAGACCACTACAAACTACTTTGTATCTGATAAGAGCGTTGCAATAGCCTATGCTACTGATAAAGAATATCTCACAGAGATCGATGATAATACGGAAGTGACATTAAGCCTGCGTGATGAAAGAGTTGTTGATCTTATCTTTACAACAGCATCAGAAGATACTGAGCTTATTGATAAGTATGCTGCTAAAATCGAAGCGATTAAGGATAAGCTCGAATCTATGGGATATGCAGTAAACCTTAGCAATGTTTCTACATCATTCCTTTCTGCCAAAGACGATCACGAATGGATATCCTACGATCACCCAGGATATGACACACAGGAAGGATATACAAAGCATATCATTTCTGATGGTACAAGTATTCAGATGCTTGGTTACAGAGCTGTTCCATATAAGGATTTCCTGTTTGTTCCTGATAAGAATGATTCGCAGAAAATATTTACGTTCTCTATTAAGCGCGACCATACTGATTGGCACAGTATGTACGGTGGAGGTTTCTTGTTTAACACAGAAATCGATACTGAATCAAACACAATCAGTGGTTATTATGTCCTTATATCAAACAACATACTAATCCTTTACGAACTTGATTCTGTAAACCTTGATAGTTTTAGAAATACCGCTACGCTTGGAAGAGTTGAAAAAACATTTACTTTCAATAATGTATATGATGAACATAATATCAAGATAATTGCTGATAGGAACAATATATCCCTATGGGACGGAGAAAAACTTGTTATTGATAATTATGTCCTTCCAACTGTTCATGGCAATGGTTATGGACCGATTACAAGTCATCAAAGTCATAACTGTAGTCAGAGATCGTATTTTACATTTGATAAAATCACGATGCAGACTATTAAGGGTGAAAAACTCCTAAATGTTCTTGATAATTACAATTTTGAAAGTGACAATAGCAGATATGTTATCAGTTTAAGCGATACATCTATCGAAGACCTTGATGATGAAGAGGTACTGAATGATGTTGCGCAGAAGATCGTTGATAAAAATATTACATTTATCGGACTTGGCGATGAAAATTCCTCAGAACAGTATCAGCAGATAGTTCAGCTTATTCCAGACAACGCTTGCTTCTATGAATATTCAGATAAAATGGCTATCAACACTATCAAATACAATATCATTGATACAGAAGAAGCCAAACGCATTCTGGATTCTGATGTTGTTGTAGCAACGAACTTTACTATTACAGGTGAACTGCCAGACGGCTCATCTTTCGTTCAGCAGTATGATGAGCTTCATGAGGGCGAAACTATCAGCTTTGTAGTACCTGTTGATTTGGATAATCTTACGTCAGGTGTTGATGCTATCCTCTTAAAGAACATCAGACTTGACTATACAGATGAAAACAATAATGCAAGAATCAAGACGCTGGATAAGATAACGCTCCCTGTTATTGGTTCTGAAGGAAAAATCACAAATCAGGTTTCTACAGACAAAGCAACATACCATGAACATGAAAATGTAAGTATTTTTGACAGAATCCATAATAATTCTGATATCAGAGCTGCTAAAGGACTTACAAATGTTATTTCAATTATTGATTCAGAGGGCAATGTCATCAAGGAATTCTCTAAACCGCTTTCTGAGATCATGACAAAAAGCTATGTTGAAGTATCCGAGATATGGAATGTTGCAGACCAGCCCGAAGGACAGTATACAATAATTTCCTATGTTTACGATGGCGAAGTATTGGTTGCTGAAAGCCAGGCAGTGATTGAAGTAGTACATCATGAGCTGCCACAGTATGAACTGACAGGTTATCTTAACACGTCAGGTAAGCTGTTCAAAGCTGACGAAACTGTGGATATAAGTAGATATATCGAAAACATCGGAAGATACGATATTGAAAACGGAACGATTACTATCAAAATCATAGACACGGCACACGAAAAAGTAGTCTATGAAAGAGAAGAAGTTATTGATCTCTCTATTGGAGAAAACAATACCGATTCATTTAGTGTTGTTCCTGCAAATGATTTCACTTCAAGAGGCGGCAAGGAATATCTTATCACTTATGAAGTAACAACAGAGGACGGTCAGACAATCGAACTGCCCGGCGATGGCTTTATGCTTGATGGATTTGATTTCACCTTTATGGGCGACGATGTTCTGTTTTCTATGAATGATGACACTTCAATAAAGGGTATTCAGATGAACGGCTGGCTTATGAATGTATACGGCAGTATGCACTCAAATTCCAATATTGAAGCAAACTGCTCTGAATTTACAGTCAATGGTGATTGTTCATCAGTTTCAGGATCGCAGTTCAATACATGGCAGACATTACTCGAAAACGATCCAGTCGCTGCTGAGTTTATTGAATTCCCTGATGTCATGAGCGTAATTAAGTCGAGATTGCAGGAAACAGTCCTGAGCATCGAAAACGGCTGGACAAGCGAGAATGACAATGAATTCCGAATCTACGGCAACAACGTAACAGCTAAATCTGATATATTCAGCACTAAGAATCTTGTCATTGATCCAAGTAACTGCTTTGCAACAGATGTTGATGAAGGCGTAATTATTTGTAGTGAAGGAGATATTACGATCAGGTCAACTGATGTGGACATTAAGGGTATTATCTACGCACCAAATGGAACAGTAAGGATCGAATCAAACAACTTTAATATTCACGGAAGGATCATTGCTAAGAACATCATATTCCAGGGCGGTGTGTTCACCGGAGAAACATTTGATGGAGATTTGAATCTGTTTAATTGACGGTACATCGAGTGTGCCAATATGCCATAGCCTATTGGCACACCTGATTTCCGTTCCACACAAGTCATAATCAGCATTGTGGAGCACACCACAACAGGCACAAACCCTATTGAAACTGAATAACCGCAAGCTCTCGGAAACGCTCTGTAAGCGTTTCTGAGGGCTTTTTTCAGCGGTTAGCTTTCCGCTCCGCAGTGGTTGACGGCTCTGAGTGGCTTTGACCTTCGCCGGACGGTCAAGCTGAGGTCTGCTCGGCAATACCGTGACAGATCTCATCATTTATAGCTCTGCCTGCTGTTTTAATGTTCTCAAGATTTGTCCAGTTAGCAAGCCCCTGTGAATGCATAAATTTATCTGAATCAGTGTGTATAATACTGTACTTCGGAACATAATTCATGCACTTTTTATACATCTCAATACGCATTGAAATCTGTTTGATTTCATAGTACCATCCCAGAGTTTTGGCACGGGTAAATTCAGTTTAGCCTTCTATGATAATCCCTGTTCACTTAAGTAACTCCCTTAACAGGCAATTCTGTTCATGTGTAAGCTCCTGCATACCTGAAACATAGCCGTTTCCGAGGTAAGGCTGATAGCTTATACCTTTCAGAACAGCACCGTTTTTGAAAGTAATATCAAGCGTGATATCTTCTCTTGTAAAAGCGTCAGGATTTGCCCTGTATGCATCCCAGGCATTGTTTAGCCATTCAGGAGAACCGGACAAAGCATCAGTTCTGGCTTCGGGTTTTAATTGATACAGCACATCTGTGATATCTTTGATTTTATTTCTGTCTGTAATCGTACTCTGAGATGCAGTTTCCATGACAGAAATCGTCAGGATTGTCAGGCGGTATGTTGTTCCATATCTTATAATAGGCAGAATTAATGCATTCTTCTATATCCTCATGCAGAGACAGAATATTTCCGGCTATATAAAAGCACAGCCTGCCATACTTTCGCTTAATCTCGACAATTGCCTGTTCATTTCTTTCACGGAACAATTCTATAATTGATGCATCATCCATTGGATATGCCTCCTTCCGCGAGGCGTAGAGGTCCTCTGCATATATAGTCATCTTTTAAGCTGCGAATATTTCACTTCAAAGAAAATTTTTTTCTATTCTCATTATAAAACAAACGCATGGATTATGTCAGAAAAAGAAATAAGGCTGCGTAACTTATGCTGTTACGCAGCCTTCAGTAAAATACGATAAAACTTCTTTATCTCCTCCGCCGTAAAGGGAGGCTGTTTTATAAAAATCTTTTTATCAGATTTTCTTATTCAGATAGGCCAGTGAAAGTGCCATGTTTTCATATTGAACGGGGATATTATCAGGTACGTCAAGAGTACATGGAGCAAAGCACCATATAGCTTTTATACCATTTTTTATAAAACGGTCGCATACTTCCTGTGCACTCTGAGCCGGAACTGCTATTACTCCTATTCGTATGTTGTTTTCTTTGCAGAAATCGTCAAGCATATCCATAGAGTAAACAGGTTTTCCCAGATTGCTTTTCTCAGGTGTATCTACAGCTTTGTCAAAAGCGGCCATTATATCGAGACCGTAATCCCTGAATCCGCCGTAGTCCAGAAGTGCTCTTCCGAGTTTTCCTGCTCCTACGATGACTACATTGCTGTTTTCATCATGAGCAAGGAATTTTTCCAGAACTGCGATAAGTTCAGAAACATTATATCCGGTTTTAGGACGGCCTGCACCGCTTACGGCACCAAGATCTTTTCGAACCTGAACTTCACCCAGACCAAGTTCTTTGGCAAGAGTTGTAGCTGAAATATTTTCAGTTTTCAGGGCTTTATCTTTAAGGTATTTCAGATATGTCGGGATACGCCCCATTGTTGCCCGTGATATTTCAATCTGTCTCATAGATATTACCTGTCTGCTGTACAGATAAAATTAGCTGAACAGCATTATTATGAACTGTGAAACAAGTACAACCGCAATAAGAGCAACCGGATAAGCAGCTGCATATGCAGAAGCTACATCGTCAGTCTTTGCAACGTTGATAAGTGTTCCGAGTGCAGGTGTTGATGTCATACCTCCTGTGATACCACCGAGGTTGTTGAAGAGAGGAAGCTTGATAACGTACTTTGCGATGATGAAACCTACAATCATAGGTACGGTTGTCATAAGGATACCATAGAGGAAGTATTCAGGCTGGAAGAACTTGATGAATGAAGCACCGCCAGGGATACCGGCACCAATAAGGAATGCCATAAGACCGAATTCACGGAAGATTTCGAGCATTCTCTTTTCAGGTTTCATGTTAAGAGAGCCGAAGTGACCAAAGTGAGCAACTACCAGTGAAGCGAGGAGACATCCGCCTGTTGTACCAAGTGAAAATGTTGAAGAACCCATAGGAATCTTGATTCCGCCGATGAACATACCGAGTACTACAGCAATGGCAAATGCTGCAAGTCCGAAACCGTCTATATCAAAAAGCTTTTTGCCTTCGTTTTTCTTTGCACCTGTGTCAACAGAGGCGATCTTCTTACGTTCCTCGTCAAGATTTGCCTTGAGCATCTTAGGAACAATCTGTACGAAGAGAACAACACCTACAACACCGAAGAGGTAAGCGATACCGTGACCAACTGTTACGATATCCTCATACTTAGCGATGAGTTCAGCATCATTGGCATATACAGAGCTGATAGTGTCCTTTGCAGCTGAGAAAGCAGGTGTTGAAGTAAGCGCACCTGAGAGAAGACCAACTGCCATTGCTGTATCGCAGCCAAATACCTTGATGCAGAATACAGTTGTAAGACCGCCAAGGATTATGATTATAAGTGAAAGAAGTGCGTAGGATGTAAAGTTCTTCTTAAGATTTGAGAAGAAGTTCGGACCGGCGATGAATCCAACCGATGTTACGAAAAGGATGAGTCCGAGATTTTCTATAATCTTGAAGCTGTTTTTCGCAAGAGCAACTTCAGCACCGAATTTGGTTGTAACAAGGTCACTGCCATCAACTGAGAATACAAGAGCACCGAAAAGAAGTGCTATGATGAAAACGCCTGCTGTGCCGAGTGATACACCCTTGATTGTTACTCTTCCGAGAAGATATCCGAGTCCTGCCACGATGAATATTACAAACATCAGGAAACCAATACCTGTAATGGATATTACACCATTAAATAAGTTCATTTTAACAAACCTCCAAAAGTTACATAAAAAACATTCCGATGAAAACATAAATTTTTTCATGTGTTAATCGGACTGCCTTTTGAATTAATAAATCAACAAAAATCAACAAAATATTTTATTAAAACACACATCAACCCCTGTGTTAAACAGGGGTTTGCTGTGTTTATTTATTATATGCAGAAAGATTACATTCCGCTCTTGTTTCCGCGGTAGTCAGGGAGTAACTTAGGTGATACTGTATCTGTTACGATACCTGCAGCTTCACGTTCAGCATCAAACTTAGCGATGTGTTCAAGGCTGAGCTTGCCAACTGTTACGTTCTTTGCTGTAGCTGCTGCGTTGATACCAGCGTTACGGCCGAATACGATAATATCGAGGAGAGAGTTACCCATAAGACGGTTCTTACCGTGGATACCACCAACAGCTTCGCCGGCAACGAAGAGGTTTTCAACATTTGTTGTCATACCGTTAACGTTGATGTCGAGACCGCCGTTCTGGTAGTGGAGTGTAGGGTAGATAAGGATTGGTTCCTTGCGGATATCAATACCGTATGAAGCGAACATACGCATCATAGCAGGGATACGCTTTTCAATTGTGCCTTCACCGCCGATGATTTCAATCATTGGAGTGTCAAGCCATACAGCCTTGCCGCTGCCTGTGTCCACACCGTTGTTTCTGTCTGAACATTCACGAATGATTGAAGCAGCAGAAACGTCACGTGTTTCCAGTGGGTGCATGAATACTTCACCATTTACGTTTACGAGCTTGGCACCGAGTGAACGAACCTTTTCAGTAACGAGAGCACCGAAAATCTGCTGTGGGTAAGCAGCACCTGTCGGATGATACTGAAGTGTTTCAGGATAAAGGAGCTTAGCGCCTACTCTGTAGCCGAGTACGAGACCGTCAGCTGTAGCACCGTAGTGGTTTGATGTAGGGAAGCCCTGGTAGTGCATACGTCCTGCACCGCCTGTAGCGATGATAACTGTCTTTGCACGTGCAACCATGAGTTCCTTTGTTTCCATGTTCATGAGAACTGCACCTGCAGCTCTGCCGTTTTCATCAAGGATGAGTTCAATAGCAGATGTGAAGTCAACAACTTCAATACCGAGGTTGATTACTTCATCACGGAGTGTACGCATGATTTCTGCACCTGAGTAGTCCTTTGCAGCATGCATTCTCTTGCGTGAAGTACCGCCGCCGTGTGTTGTTACCATACGGCCTGTTTCGTCCTTGTCGAATTCAACGCCGAGCTCATTGAGCCACTTGATAGCGCCAGGAGCATCGCATACTAGCTTTGCAAGGAGTTCCTTCTTTGCTGCGAAGTGACCGCCGCCGAAAGCATCGATGTAGTGCTGTGCAGGTGAGTCGTTTTCCTTGTCAGCTGCCTGGATACCACCTTCAGCCATCATTGTGTTTGCATCGCCCATACGGAGCTTTGTAACGATCATTGTCTTAGCACCGGCATTGTGAGCTTCGATAGCAGCAGATGTACCTGCGCCGCCGCCGCCGATAACGAGAACGTCAACGTCATACTTAACATCTTCAAGGTTTATGTCAGAAGCCTTGATACGGCTCTTTGCCTGAAGGATTTCAACGAGTTCGTGAGGAACTACTTCACCCTTGTTAGGACCAATCTTGAGTTCTGAAAATTCGCTCTTCTTGTAGTCAGGATGGTAAGCTGCAAGGAGATCATCCTTTTCCTGAGCTGTCATACGTCTTGGTTCAAGAGCAGTATTTGCAGCTCTGTTAGCTTCAACCTTCTTTAATGATTCCTGAAATTCTGCTGAATACATTGCTGATATCCTCCTTACTTTTCAATCTCTCTGTTGTTGTAGAGTTCTTTCATTTCTTCAACCGGCTTGCCCATAAGAGCTTCAAGAAGCTGTGTGAAGTCGCCGTTTTCGATTTCCTTAACTCTGTTTTCAAGGTGTTCACTTGCAGGAGCAAGGTACTTACCGTTGATTCTTCTTGCAAGCATTGCAACCTGCGGATGTGAGATACCAGCAGGGCAGCGTGATGAACATACGCCGCACATTACGCAGTCAAATGATTCTTCAGCACAGAGTTCGAATTCGCCTCTCTGAGCGTAAGCGATGTACTGCATAACGTTAAGAGACTGAGTACAGCTCTTTGTACAAGCGTTACAGCCAACACAAGCGTAGATTTCAGGGTAGAGCTGCATCATAACCTGTTCAGTTGTCTTAACTTCGTTGATATCGTAAACCTGCTTTACGAGCGGGAAGAAAGGAAGTGTAGCAACGTACATACCTTCTTCAACCTTTGTCTGGCATGCGAGACATGTTCTGAGCTGTGTATCTCCCTTGATACGGTAGATAGTAGCACATGCACCGCAGAAACCGTTACGGCATCCGCAGCCACGAATGAGCTGGTAGCCAGCATATTCCATAGCACGCATAATTGTGAGATGATCCGGAACAGAATACTGTTTGCCGAACAGGTAAATGTTTACCATGTTTTCCATAATATATAAACTCCTCTCGGTTACTTTTAAAAATATTAATATTCGTCAGGAAGTTCGTCAACCTGATCGCATCTGAATACAGGACCGTCCTTGCAGACATACTTTGAACCGATGTTGCAGCGGCCGCATTTGCCAATACCGCACTTCATGCGAAGTTCCATTGTTGTGTAAACCTGTGTCTTGTCGAATCCGAGTTCCTGGAGACCAGCAAGTGTAAACTTGATCATAATCGGAGGTCCGCAGAGGATTGCAGTTTTGTTTGTGTCAAAACCGAGCTCCTTAACATAGTTCGGAACGAAGCCGACGTGACCTGTCCATTCAGGCTGTTCACGGTCGATTGTAAGATGTACGTCAATACCGTCATCCTTTACCCATTCATCGATGATTTCCTTGTAGTCAACAAGGTCTTCCATACTTCTTGAACCGTAAACAATGTCGATCTTTCCGTAACGGTCACGGTAGTGACGGCAGTAGTTGATTACTGAACGGAGCGGTGCAAGACCGATACCGCCGGCGATAAAGAGCATATCCTTGCCTGCAAATTCAGTGTCAACCGGGAATGCATTTCCGTATGGTCCGCGGATTGTAATCTGCTGACCTACTTCCATAGCGTGGAGCCACTGTGTAAGGCAACCGCACTTCTTGATGGAGAATTCCATGAATTCTGTATTTGTAGGTGATGATGTAATTGAGAACATAGCTTCACCTACGCCCGGAATTGAGAGCATAGCGCACTGTCCAGGCATGTGGTCGAAAGCTTTCTTTCCGTCAGGAGTAACAACACGGAATGTCTTTACATCAGGTGTGTCGATTCTGATATCAGTAACAACACCTATTACAGGAATATGAGGATCATTCATCATTACTTGTTACCTCCTAATTTCTTCATTACCTTAACAATGTTCATATTGATAGGGCACTTAGCCATGCAGCGTCCGCAGCCTACGCAGCCGAAGATTCCTTCGTTGTTTGTAGGGTAGTAAACGAGCTTGTGCATGAATCTCTGACGGAAACGTTCGAGCTGTGAATTACGAATGTTACCGTGAGCCATCCTTGTGAATTCAGAATACATGCATGAGTCCCAGCATCTGAAACGTTTAACTTCGTGACCTGTGCTGAAGTCCTTGATGTCGTAGCACTGACATGTAGGACATACGAAAGTACATGTACCGCAGCCAAGGCATGTTTCTGAAAGTTCCTTCCATTCAGGAGCGTTGAAGAATTCCATTGTCTTGTCAGCACCGAAAGCAGAAGCATCAAGTCCTGCAAGAGGAAGTTTCTTCATGATTTCTGCTGTCTTAACCTTCTGAGCTTCAACTGCAGCGCTGTCTGTATCTTCTGTAAGAGCGTTTAAGCTTTCGAGAAGCTGTGCACCCTTTTCAGTTTTTGCATCGAGGTAGAGAGCGTCTTCTGTCTTGTGACAAACGATGTCTCCTGCCGGACTTGCAGCGTCAATGCCGAAAGTTCCGCAGAAACATGTTTCTGCAGGCTTTGTACAAGCCATTGAAACGATGATTCCGTGTTCGCGTCTGTTCTTGTAGAAGTTATCCACAGGATCAGCCAGGAATACTCTGTCGAGGATTTCGAAGCTCTTTACGTCGCATGCACGAACGCCGAATACTACAAAATCTTCATATTCATTAACCGGTTCAACAATCTCAATGTTTTTGCCTTCAACCTTAAAGTCAACCATGTTTTCTGTCTGCGGGAAGAAGAAATCCTTTGCACTTCTTACTGTGTTGAGAGCATCTGACATTGTCTTTGTGCCGTCATATTTTTCAAACTTAGCGCCTGCAGCTGTATCAACCGGGATGTAGAGACTGCTCTTTGAAGCGATTTCAGCAAAAAGCTGATTTAATTTATCAAGTGATATTTTACGCATTCTCGCCACCCCTTTCTACTGCTTCGCCAGGCTCGATATCTTCTGTTGTGAAGTCAACAATCGGAGCACGGCTGCCTGCCTCGGCACCTGCCTGATATTCACCGTAGAATTCATTGATATCCTTAATAAACTTACGGTTAAGAAGGTGGAGAGGAATATTCTGAGGACATACTCTTGAGCATTCGCCGCAGTCTGTACATCTGCCTGCTACGTGGAAAGCACGGATGATGTGGAACATCTTTTCTTCGAATGAATCTGAGATAGCCTTGTTTTCAACGCCTGAAGCAGGGTTGTCGAATACGCACTTTTCACATGTACATGCAGGACAGATGTTACGGCAGGCGTTACATCTGATGCAGCGTGAAAGTTCGTTCTGCCAGAATGCAAAACGTTCGTCAGCTGTCATAGCTTCGAGCTTTGCTACTTCATCAAATCTTGCACTGTCGAGAACTTCTCCCTCTTCGCCGAGGAGTTCATCATAAGCAGTATGTTTCTTTGATTTACAGTTTGCGCATCTTTCAGCAAGTACATCAGCTCTTTCGAGTGTGATTTTTCCGTCGTAGAGAGTATCCACAACAACCTTGCCGTTTTCTTCTGAAACTGAAGAAATACCGTTTGCGCTTTCCTTGATCTTGCTGTCATCAAGCATTCCGTTACATGGTATGCCGACAACATAAACTTTTTCACGGTCAAATTTGTGTTCAGTAAGGAGCTGATTGAAGCTGTATGTGTCGCAAGGCTTGAGAAATGCCATAACCTTGCTTTCGGTCTTGTCTGCTTCTTTTCTAAGATACTTAGAGAAGTTTGCACCGCAGAAGTCGTTCCATACAAATTCGCTTTCGAGTTCTTCCTTTGAAGTGAACACTGCAGGTGTTACGTCATAATCAAATTCGCCCTTTTTCCAGCCGATAACACGGTCAACAGTACCGTCAGCGAGTAACTGAGCAGCCTTTGCTATGAGATCTTCGCGTTTTATTTCTTGCATCTCAGATCCTCCAGTCTCTTGTTTTCGCCGAGAGCTGTAACCTTCTCAACGAAATCATTCATTGTTGCAGCGAACTTTGCACCTTCAGCTGCTGATACCCATTCCACACGTGTACGTTCCTTTTCGATGCCGAGGTAATCGAGCATTGAGAAGAGAAGTGCCATACGGCGGCGTGTGTAATAGTTACCTGATGTATAGTGACAGTCTCCCGGATGACATCCGCAGAGGATAACACCGTCAGCACCGCGCTGGAAAGCACGGAGAATGAACATCGGATTAACTCTGCATGAGCATGGAACACGTATAATCTTTACTTCTGCCGGATAGTTAAGTCTGTTGTTACCTGCAAGGTCAGCGCCTGCGTAGGAACACCAGTTACAGCAGAAAGCCACAATAAGCGGCTTGAATTCTCCGTTTACTTGCATATTGCGTCTACCTCCGCCATAATCTGTTTATTCATGAAGCCCTTGAGATCCATAGCGCCTGACATACATGTAACTGTACAGCAGCCGCAGCCCTGACATACCGCTTCGTTAACAACAGCGATTCTGCGCATCTTTGTTGTTCTGTCAGGCATTCTGAATTCCTTGTCTTCGTAAGTGATAGCGCCGTAAGGACATACGTTTCCGCATGTTGAACAGCCGTTACACATATTTTCGTCTGAGTGAGCAACACATGGGTTACCTGTGAGCTTATCCTTGGAGAGAAGTCCGATAACCTTTGAAGCAGCAGCACCAGCCTGTGATACTGTTTCAGGAATATCCTTAGGACCCTGACAAGTACCTGAGAGGAATACACCTGCTGTCGGGCTTTCTACAGGACGAAGCTTTGGATGAGCTTCTGTGAAGAAGTCGTTAGTATCCATACTTGCTGTAAGCATAGTAGCAAGCGGACGTGCAGACTTGTCAGGTTCGATAGCAGCGGCAAGAACAACGAGGTCAGCATCGATGTGAAGCTGTTTGCCGGCAATAAGGTCTGAAGCCTGAACCTTGAGCTTGTTGCCTTCAGGTGAAACCTTTCCGACCATACCCTTGATATAGTGAACACCGTATTCTTCAACAGCACGGCGATAGAATTCGTCAAATGCCTTACCAGGTGTACGAACGTCTATGTAGAATACATAAACATCAGTATCAGGATACTTGTCACGTGTAAGCATTGCATGCTTTGCTGTGTACATACAGCAGATCTTTGAGCAGTATTCCTTGCCTTTTTCAGCACATGCTGCACATCTTGAACCTACGCACTGTACGAATACGATTGTGTGAGGATGTTCGCCGTCTGAAGGACGGAGGAGTTTACCTGCTGTAGGACCAGCTGCGTTTGTAAGTCTTTCGAATTCGAGAGATGTGATAACGTCTTTGGACTGTGAATAAGCATATTCGTCGAACTTATCCATTGAAATAGGGTTGAAGCCTGTTGCAGCTACGATTGCGCCGTATTTTTCCTCAACGTATTCATCCTTTGCCTGGTAGTCAATAGCACCTGCTGTGCAGACCTTTGAGCAGACACCACACTTGCCTGTTTTGAGCATTGTACAGTAGTCAGCGTCAATTGTTGCTACCTTCGGAACTGCCTGGGCAAACGGAATGTAGATTGCACGGCGGTTATCCATACCGAGGTTGAATTCGTTCGGAACCTTCTTCTGAGGACATTTTTCCGTACATGCACCGCATCCTGTACAGATGTCTTCCTTAACGTAACGTGCACGTCGCTTGATCTTAACATCAAAGTTACCTACGAAGCCCTTGATTTCTGAAACTTCACTGTATGAGAAGATTCTGATATTTTCGTGCTGGGCAACCTCAACCATCTTTGGTGTAAGGATACATGCTGCACAGTCAAGCGTAGGGAATGTCTTGTCGAGCTGAGCCATCTTGCCGCCGATAGTAGGCTTTGTTTCAACGATATCAACAGGGAAACCTGCATCAGCAATGTCAAGAGCTGTCTGGATACCGGCAATACCGCCGCCGATAACGAGAGCACGCTTTGTAACAGGGCTTTCGCCCGGTGTGAGAGGAGCGTTGAGGCTTACCTTGGCAATAGCTGCCTTACCGAGAATAATAGCCTTTTCTGTGCCAATCGGCATTTCTTTGTGAACCCATGAACACTGTTCACGGATATTTGCGATTTCAACCATGTATGAGTTAAGTCCTGCAGCAGCTGCTGTCTTACGGAATGTATTTTCGTGCATACGTGGTGAACATGAACATACTACGATGCCTGTGAGTTTGTGTTCAGCGATGGCGTCCTTGATTATATCCTGACCTGCCTGTGAACACATGTACTGATAGTCTGTGGAGAAAACAACACCCGGTTCGCTCTTCAGTGCTTCAGCAACTGCTTTAACGTCTATCGTTCCGGCAATATTAGTACCGCAGTGACAGACAAATACTCCGATTCTCTGCATGGGATTATATTTCTCCTTTCTTACTTATTGTATTTTCTCATAGCACTCATGAGAAGCTGCTGTGGAGTTTCGTCATCGAGGAGTGCCGGAATTTCGTTTGGAGTGATTCGGCTTACGCCTTTTTCACGGATAACTGTAAGTCTTACTGCTTCAACAATCTTTGCAGGTTCAACGCCTCTCGGACATCTGTCTACGCAGGCGAAGCAGGAAAGACATTTGTAGATTGAATCAGAATTTCTGAGAGTTTCAATATCTCCTGTTTCAACCATGTATACAAACTGATGTGGATGATATTCCATTTCGTCGTATGAAGGACATGTACCTGAGCATTTGCCGCAGCGCATACACTTAAGCGGGTTTACGCCGCTCATGCGAAGAATCTGTTCCTTCTGACGCTCTGTTTTATTCAGCATCTGTATCCTCCTTTACACCGAGTGCTTCAGCGAGAAGCTCAGTAAAGTAAACAACAGGAACTGAGCTGCCGTTCTTTTCAAGGTTGTACTTGCAGAGAGGGCAGGCTGTAACGATGATTTCAGCACCGTGGTTTGCAGCGCTTTCTGAAACCTTATTGCTCTTCTTTTCAGCTGACTTTGCATCTTCAAGAATTACATAACCGCCGCAGCATTCATTTCTTGCAGGGTAGATTACCGGCTCAGCACCGAGTGCTCTGATGAAGTCTTCGATAATTGTTGGGTTTTCCGGATCATCAAAGTTCATAACTTTGCCCGGACGGAGAAGCATGCATCCGTAGTAAGCGGCAATCTTTTTACCTGTAAGCGGATTCTTAACTGCTTCTTTGATCTTGTCAAAGCCGACTACGTCGCGAAGAAGTTCAAGATAGTGATATACTTCAGTCTCACCGTTGTAAGCTTCTGAAGGATCCTTATCCTGTGACATGTAGAGATTTGCCTTTGCGGCAAATTCTTCATCGTTCTGCATAGCGTCATTAGTCTGCTTGATAACGTTGTGGCATGCTGAACAAACCGTAACAAGCGGCTGTCCTGCATCTCTTGCAGCAGCAAGAGCGCGGACACTGGAGAGCTTGGAAGCAACTTCGTCCTTAGCAGAAACGAAGGCGCCGCCGCAGCACTGCCAGTCCTTGATTTCACAGAGCTCTACGCCGAGAATCTCAGCGCACTTACGAGCGTAGTTATCAAGATCTTTTGCCTTTGTACGGAGGGTACAGCCCGGGAAATAACTGACTTTCATTGTTTACCTCCAATACTGTAAGGTTTATACCATCTGTTCAGGATGGAAAACCTCATCAAATTTTTCTTCTGTAAGGAAACCGAGTTCAACACAGGCTTCCCTGAGAGAAATGTTATCCTTGTAAGCTTTTTTAGCTGTCTTTGCAGCATTCTCATAACCAATATACGGATTGAGTGCAGTTACAAGCATGAGTGAATTATGAAGATTGTGGTGCATCTTTTCCTTGTTTGCTGTAATGCCTACTGCACAGTTCTTGTTGAAGGAAATAATAGCTTCAGCAAGAAGACGTGCAGACTGAAGGAAGTTGTATGCAGCAACCGGCATAAATACATTAAGCTCGAAGTTGCCCTGGGAAGCTGCTATAGAAACTGCAGCATCGTTGCCCATAACCTGAACGGCAACCATTGTTACAGCTTCGCACTGAGTTGGATTAACCTTGCCTGGCATAATTGATGAACCAGGTTCGTTTTCAGGAATGTGAATCTCACCGAGGCCGTCACGAGGACCTGATGCGAGCCAGCGTACGTCGTTGGCAATCTTCATCATGTCACATGCAGTCGCCTTTATTGCACCGTGTGCAAATACGAGTTCATCCTTTGAAGTAAGAGCATGGAATTTGTTTTCTGCTGTTACGAAAGGCTTTCCTGTAAGTTCTGCAACCTTGGCTGCAACGAGTTCGGAGAAGCCCTTAGGTGTGTTAAGACCAGTACCTACTGCTGTACCGCCAAGAGCGAGTTCATGAAGCGGCTTAACTGCCATTCTGAGGAGTTCTGCGTCTCTTTCGAGGCTTGAACGCCAACCGCTGATTTCCTGGCTGAACTTGATAGGTGTTGCATCCTGAAGATGTGTACGGCCTGACTTAACGATTCCTTCGTTTTCAGCTTCAAGTCTTTTGAATGTTGCAACAAGTGTTTCGATTGCAGGAAGAAGCTTGTCTTCTATTGCGATAACTGCTGAGATGTGCATAGCAGTAGGAAAAGTGTCATTTGATGACTGGCTCATGTTGATATCATCGTTAGGATGAACGAGCTTCTTGCCGGCAAGCTGGTTAGCGCGGTTAGCGATAACTTCGTTTGCGTTCATGTTTGACTGTGTGCCTGAACCTGTCTGCCATACAACAAGCGGGAAGTGGCTGTTAAGTGAGCCTGAGATAACTTCGTCGCATGCCTTTGAGATAACTTCAAGCTTTTCAGCTGTCATCTTTTCGCTTTTTAACTCGTGGTTAGCAAGAGCAGCAGCTTTTTTGAGAATTCCGAAAGCATGAGTAATCTCTCTTGGCATTGTTTCAATGTCAACACCGATCTCGAAATTTTCATGGCTTCTCTGTGTCTGGGCAGCCCAGAGACGGTCTGCCGGAACTTTCATTTCGCCCATAGAATCATGTTCTATACGATATTCCATAGTTTTTACTCCTTAATCAGATATCGAGACTTTTGATTACTTCCTTGAGTGCGTCAGCACTCTTGCGAAGCTTTATCTGTTCTTCTTCTGTGAGAGGAACGTTTACCTTGCAGCGTACGCCTTCCTTGCCTACGAGGTTGAGTGTGCTTAAGCAGACATCGTCAACGCCGTATTCGCCGTGCATCATTGTTGATACAGGGAGAACAGTGTCAATTCCGTGGAGAATCTGTTCACAGAGGTGACATACGGAAACAGCGATAGCATAGAATGTAGCGCCCTTACGCTGAATTACCTGTGCACCTGATGTTCTTACGAAAGTTTCAATCTCTTCGTAGTTAAGCTCTTCAGTGCCGAAGAACTTGCTGCATTCAGCAATCGGAACACCTGCAATATTTGCAAGAGACCACGGAACGAATGAAGAATCGCCGTGTTCACCGAAAATATATGCGTGAATATTGTTCTGGCTTACGTTGTAGCATTCGCTGAGCTTTGCACGGAGACGTGAAGTGTCTATTGTTGTGCCTGAACCGATTATGCGGTTTTCAGGAATACCTGAAAGCTTGCAGAATGTGTATGTCAGAACGTCAATCGGGTTGCTGACAATGATGTAGAATGCATTTGGAGCATGCTTTGTGATCTCAGGGATGATTGACTTTGTGATGTTTACATTTGTCTGAGCAAGTTCGAGTCTTGTCTGACCCGGTTTTCTTGCGATGCCTGATGTAAGGATAACAATGTCAGAATCCTTTGCGTCTTCATAGCTGCCCTGGTAGATGTTGCAAGGGCTGCATAACGGTGTGCCCTGAAGGATATCGAGAGCTTCACCTTCTGCTTTTGCAGTGTTGATATCGATTAATACGATTTCAGACGCAACACCCTGAACAGTCAGTGTGTATGCGATTGTTGAGCCGACACTGCCGGCGCCGATGATAGAAATTTTATTCATAGAATACACCTCTCCTACTTAACATATTTACTTTATTATATCATAATTGAAATTGTAGTGCAATAGATATTTTAATATATTGGTATAATATTTATCGATATATTATAAATCTAATTATTTCAGGCTTTTGAAGCCTTGTTTTTGTTAGGTTTGTACAAGGTTTCTGGCATTCGCAGGGAATAAATTTTTCAATGCAGATTTTTCTGAAAATAAAAAAAGACATAAAAAGCTGTGATTAGCTTTTATGTCTTCTGTTCAGCTGTATTTATGAGAGATTTTCGTCATAATGAGCACGTTCGCCGCCGATAAATTTTGCCCGGGTTCTTGCACATACAAGGTGCGCTTTTCCTATGCTGTTTACAGACAGTCTTACAGGTACTGCAACATCCTTAAGGTGCATGCCTATAAGTGTGTCACCTATATCCATGCCTGCATCTGCCTTTATGTGTTCAACTGCAGCAGGTTCGGAAAAATGTCTGTATGCCTGTGTGGCGAATGAACCGCCTGCCTTAGGCTGCGGAACGACGTTAACTATCTCAAGGTTCCTTTCCTTTGCTGCACTTTTTTCTATAATAACGGCACGGTTGAGATGCTCGCAGCACTGCGCAGCAAGATATACCCCTGCTTCCTTTGCAGCGTCCCATATACCCATGAAAATTTCTTCAGCAAGTTCCGGCTTTGAAGCTGAGCCTATTTTCTCACCGGAAACCTCACTTGTTGAGCATCCGACAATCAGTATATCACCAGGCTTTGCCTTTGAAATTCTGATAAGTTCTCTGGCGGCATTGAAGCATTCTGTGTATATTTCTGATTTCATTTTATAATCCTCCTGTTGTGGTTAATAGGTAAATTCGTCAATACATTCATTATATCAGATTTATAATAAAAATTTCAATACACCTGAATAATTTTTGATCTGAAAACTAAGTAACCAAACGGAGTGAAAAATCAGAAATCATGTTTTCCGGTAAGTGAATAGACAACCCATTCGGCGATATTTTCAGCATGGTCGCCGATTCGTTCGAAATATTTGGCAATCATAAGGATATCAACAAGAGCTTCGGCATTTTCGGATGAGGAATTCTGTATTTCGCAGATAAGCTGTTTCTTTGCGTTCATAAACAGTTCGTCCATAGTATCATCTTCTTTAATTACAGAATACGCAATCTTTGTGCTCTGTTCTATATATGATTCAATGCTTTTCATAACCATATCAACAGCGGTTTTAGCCATTTCATTCAGTGTGTCCTTTGATTTCAGGTCTATTCCGCTTATGTATTCTGCAATTTCAGCTATGTCTTCAGCCTGATCGCCTATTCGTTCCATGTCAGAAATCATTTTAAGGGCGGAGGTTATCATTCTGAAATCTGTGGCTACAGGCTGCTGGTGTATGAGAAGTTTCATACAGAGAGATTCTATGTCACGCTCTTTGTGGTCTATCTGTTTTTCAGTTTCGGAAACTCTCTGCTTCATTGTACCATCATTTTCTGTCAGGCTTCTGACGGCACAGCTTATGGCTTCTTCACACAGTGCCCCCATTCTCATAAGTTCTGTATTCAGCGTTAAAAGCTGTTCTTCATATTTATCTCTCATATTATCCGAACCTTCCTGTTATATAGCTTTCAGTTCTCTTGTCCTCCGGATTGGAGAATATTTTATCCGTATCATCAAACTCGATTACCTCACCTAACAGGAAAAATGCAGTTTTATCAGCAATTCGTGCGGCCTGCTGCATATTGTGGGTTACCATGATGATAGTGTATTTGTCGCGAAGGGAAAGTGCCAGATCTTCAATTTTAGAAGTGGAAATCGGGTCAAGCGCTGAAGTCGGCTCATCCATAAGCAGAATTTCCGGTTCAACTGCCAGAGCTCTTGCGATACAGAGACGCTGCTGCTGTCCGCCGCTCATTCCCAGTGCGTTCTTCTTAAGCTTGTCTTTGCATTCTTCCCAGATTGCTGCTTTTCTGAGTGAGGTTTCAACTATCTCATCAAGTGTGGATTTAGCTTTTATACCGTGAATTCGCGGACCGTATGCGATGTTGTCATATATGCTCATAGGGAAAGGATTCGGCTTCTGAAAAACCATACCTACACGGCGGCGAAGAATGTTTACATCAAAGTTATTGTAAATATCTTCGTTTCCAAGGGTGATTTCTCCTTCAATACGGCAGCCTTCCACCAGGTCGTTCATACGGTTTAAGGATTTGAGAAATGTTGATTTTCCGCATCCGGAAGGTCCTATCATTGCTGTTATCTGTTTTTCCGGAAGGGAGAGATTTATGTTTTTCAGAGCATGAAAATTTCCGTACCAGAGATTTACGTTTTTAGCTTTTATAATATCCATGTCAAATATCCTTCTTTAATTTCTGAGCCGCAGTTTTTGCCGAAATGTTTATTACAAGAGTAAGGAACAGCAGAATAGCTGCAATTGCAAAAGCAGTATCAAAATCACCGCGTTCCTTGGCGTACATATACAGCGATACAGTAAGTGTGGAACCTGATTTTCCGGGCATAACTGCTTCGTTTAATCCGAGAATTTCATTTGCCATACCTGCAGTGAACAGGAGGGCTGCACTTTCTCCGACTATTCTTCCGACTGCCAGAATACAACCGGTTACTATTCCGTCAACTGCTGAAGGCAGGACGGTTGTCCTTATCATATGCCACTTTCCTGCTCCGAGGGCAAGTGCACCTTCACGGAAACTGTCGGGAACGGTCTTAAGACTTTCCTGTGTAGTACGCATTATTGTAGGGAGAGTCATGATTACAAGGGTAAGTGCTCCGGCAATCAGGCTTGTTCCAAGAGAGCAGAACTGAACAAATACAAGCATTCCGACAAGTCCGTATATGATTGACGGAACACCTGAAAGAGTTTCTGCTGCAAGTTCAATTATACGTACTGCTTTTTTATTTGAAGCATACTCGTTAAGATAAACCGCAGCGCCGACTCCGAGCGGGAGAACTACAATGATAGTCATCAAAATTATATAGAGTGTATTGAGAATGTTCGGAAGGATTCCGACAGTTCCTTTAAGAAGACTCGGTTTTGATGTGACAAGTTCCCCTGTGATATGCGGAAGTCCCTTTGCAAGTATGCAGATTACTGTTCCGGCGAGAATCAGTGCTATTACGGCGACAGCTGACCATATGAGGACGTTCAGCAGAGTGGATTTGATTATCCTGCCTTTTGATATTTTTGTGTTCATATCAGTTTTTCTTCCTTTTCACTACAAGATTAAGCAGCAGATTTATTGCAAGAATGAAAATAAACAGTACGAGAGCCACTGAGAAGAGCGCTTTTCTCTGGAGCCCGGAGGAATAGGACATTTCACTGGCAACTGCTGTTGTGAGAAATCTTACACTTCCGAAAAGTTCCGGCATATTAGCAACGTTTCCGGCAACCATCATAACTGCCATTGCTTCTCCTACGGCACGACCGATTCCGAGAACAACTGACGCAAGTATACCGCTTTTTGCAGCCGGAAGAGTAACTTTGAATATGGTTTCCGTTTTTGTTGCTCCCAGTGCGAGAGAAGCTTCTTCGTATTCTTTCGGTACAGCACGTATTGCTGTTTCAGAAACGGAGATTACTGAAGGGAGAATCATAACAGCGAGAACTATTATTGCTGAAAACAGATTTGCACCGTCCGGCAGACCGAAGATTTCACGTACAGCCGGTACGATAATAATCATTCCAACAAGACCGTATACAACCGACGGGATACCGGCCATAAGGCTTACTGCACTGTTTACAAATGAGGATGTTTTCTTTCCGGCTATCTTTGCGATAAATACAGCGCAGAGAATTCCCGGCGGTACACCTATAAGAACAGCACCGAATGTTCCGTATACCGATGAGAGAATAAACGGAAGAATTCCGTATGAAGGTTCACTGGCAGCTGAGGCCCATTTTGTTCCGAACAGAAAATCCTTAAGGCCGATTTCGGCCATTGCCGGTGTTCCGGAAACAATCAGGAAAACGCTGATCAGAAGAACAAAGGCTACGGCAGTAAATCCGCAGAATGTAAATACTGTCTTCATTGCGGATTCGATTATTTTTGCCGTTTTGTGTTTCGGTTTTGCCGCAGACTGACTTCCGGTAAGTTCGATAGCATTACTTTTCAACCGGAACTGCACCTGCCTTTTTGATGAACTCATCAGCTTCACTGCTCATGCAGAAGTTATAAAAATCCTTTGCTGTGCCGGTAAGTTCTGAATCCTTTTTCGTTACAAGTAAAAAGTCACGCTGGATTTTATAGCTGCCGTCAAGTATGGTTTTCTCTGAAGGTGTTACTCCTTCCACGTTTACTACTGACACTGAATCACTTACGGAGGCGAGGGATGCATATCCGACAGCATTTGGGTTTGATGCAACGGTCTGTATTACATCACCTGTTGAAGTGAGTTCCTGTGTGTATACGCATTTATCCGCCGTACCGGTTATTGATTCGAAACCGTCCCTGGTGCCTGATGCAGCTTCTCTTCCTATGCATACTACAGGCGAGTCGGAACCGCCAACTTCATTCCAGTTTTTTATTTTTCCTGTGTATATGGCGGCAATTTCTTCAAGACTCAGGTCGGAGACAGTGTTTTTCGGATTTACTACCAGTGCAATTCCGTCAACTGCGACAACTTCGGCCTTAAGATTTTCAGCTTCTTCAGATTTGAGTGCTCTGCTTGAAAGTCCGATATCGCACCGGCCTTCCTGCACGGCCTGAATTCCGGAGCCTGAACCTGTAGGATTGTAGGTGACTTTTACACCGGAGTTTTTATCCATATAGGCTTCGCTGAGAAATCCGATAACCTTTTCCATCGATGTGGAACCGTCAGTGGATACTTCGTTGTCTGCACAGCCTGTAAGGGAGCACGCTGCAAGTGCGAGTGCGGTGAGCACACATGATATTCTGCCTGTTTTCATTTATAAACTTCCTTTCAGAAATATTGTTTATCATCTGCCGGCATTATTATTGTACCATGCGGAATGTAAAGTATGAAATCATGCAATTGTCAAATCTTTGTTAAAAAATATTGAATTCAAAGTCTGATTATGTTATACTATAAATAAATATATTAAGTTAACGGAACGAGTGAAAAAGGGATTATTACTGGTTAGTCGTTCTGACAAAACAGGGGTGATATGAATGAGAAAAAATACAAAAAAACATACTGCATATGCCTTGATAGCGATTCAGATTTTTATAATGGTTGTTCTTTCCGTTGTGGTTACCATTGTTGTATCGGAAAGGGCAGACAGAAGTTCGGTTGAGCATATGAAAACAATATCTGACAGCCGTGCAAAAATGATAGAAGGGTATGTGGGAAATGTTGAGCAGATGCTCAGCATATACAGCTGCAGTCCGGAGATAATCGGGGCAGTTCTGCAGCCTGAAAATGAAAAAGCAATAAAATCTGCTCAGGAGTTTACTGAAGATTTTTCATCAAAGATAGAAAATCTTGAAGGTATTTATGTAAGTGAATGGGACACCCATGTACTTGCTCACACCAATCCTGCCGTTGTGGGAATGATAACAAGAAAAGATGAAGGACCGCTTCAGCAGCTTCGCAATGCTCTGACGGAGGCGGGTGAGGGAGTTTATGATACCGGTATCATTATTTCTCCGGCAAGCGGTCAGCAGATAGTTTCCATGTACAAAGGAATTTTTGATGAGAACGGTAATCCGCTTGGTCTGGTGGGACTTGGTGTCTATACTTCGGGACTTGTTCAGAGACTGAACGATTTTGAAAACAGAGGTTTTGACAGTGCCGAATATTACATGGTCAATGTTGCTGACGGGACATACATATTCAATGATGATTCGAAAAAAATAACAGTTTCTGCCGAGAACGGGTATATACAGGAACTGTGTGAAAAATATAAAACCAGTAGTCAGGATGAAACGGGTGCTTTTGAATATACTTCTTCCGAAAACGGTGAAAAATACGTATCTGTCTATAATTACCTGGCCGGCAGAGGATGGATGCTTGTACTTGATGATATACAGAGCGAAGCATACAGGCTTTCATCTGCCATGAAAATTTATCTTATGGTGTTCTGTACGATAATTTTCGCGGTAATGATTGTCGTAGGATATGAGATGAGAAAGTCTGCAAAAAAGGCGGATCATGAACTACTTATCAAGGAGCAGAAACATAAGGAAGAACTGGATTCAATACTCATTTCACTTTCTGAAAATTCCTCCATGGTTAATGTCAGTCTTTCTTCTGATTCAGTTATTTCATGCTACGGTTTTAGCGAGAGTGAAAAGGAAATCTTATCAAACCGCAGGGAATCCGGTGCAATGGAAGAATGCCGGAAGATTATTCTTTCAGATATAAATGATGACTCCATGAGAAAACGTGCTTCAGATATTCTTGATTCAGCAAAACTTCAGGAATGCTTTGCTGAAAATGAAAAGGATGTTAAGTGTTCCTATAATGTCAGTATGCCTGACGGGAGTGTGGAGGTGCGTGAACTTCATGTCAGTATGCTCAGAAATCTTGTCAACAACAATATAGAGGCAGTTATTCAGGTAAATGATATTTCTGATGAATATTATAAAAATATCGTCGGAACATTTCTTGCACTAAAACAGTATAAATTTACAACTATTGTTTTCATTAATTCAGGAAGAGGCAGGTCTCTTGCCAATAACACCGATATGGGAAAAGAAAATAAACTTTATGATTATGATTTTTTCCGCAGAGATATATATGAAAAACTGATAGATGTTAATGAGCGTGACGAATTCTTTGAAAGGATTTCCACGGAAAGTATAAAAAAATATCTTGAAAAGGAAAAAATTTATGCCGTTTATGTTCATGGTATTTCCGAAATCGGGGAAAAGAGATACCTGAAGTATGAGTTCCAGTATATTGACAGCGCCGGAGAAACAGTTCTTCTTTGTGTTGCAGATGAAACTGCTGTATGGGAAAATGATGTCCTGACAGGACTGTGCAACTACAAGGGATTTGTCAGTCAGGCTTCCTATGCTCTTCAAAACAGCAGTGAAAATGATGAATTTGCTGTGCTTGTTACAAATATAAAATGGTTCAAGGTTATCAATAAGATATTCGGTGCAGCAAGATGTGACGAGTTCCTTAAGGAATATGCAGATATACTGAGAGGTTCAGCACTTAAACCGGTAGTAATCGGAAGATTTCCGGCATCGGATCATTTTATTATGCTTGTTCGCAGGGAGAACTTCAATCCTGAAGAGATTATGAAAATTTCGCATCAGCGTATTGAATCAGATGACAGGGAAGTGGATGTACTTATTACCTGCGGAATTTACAATGTTACCAATAAAAAGTCAGCTGTGTCGGACATGGTGGATCATGCGATAATGGCATTTAAGGGAATTAAGGATGTCTATAATGTTCCGTATGCTGCATTCAGTGATCTTGAAGAGGAAAGATATCTTTCCGGTAAACTTGTTGTGAGCGGGTTCGAAAAAGCACTTCGTGACGGAGAATTCCAGCCGTTTTATCAGCCTATTTTTGATGCCGTTACACACAGGATTGTGTCTGCAGAGGCTCTGGTAAGGTGGAAACGCAACGGTTCATTTATACCGCCGGGAATGTTTATCCCTGCTCTGGAGGAAAACGGAAGTGTTTCAAGAGTCGATCTTTACATATCCGACTGTGTAACTGAATTTCTAAAGAAGAGAAAGCAGGACGGAAAGAATATTGTCCCGATTTCTGTAAATCTTTCAGGAATGGATTTTTACGCTTCGGACACAATTGACGGTGTTATGAAAAACATAGAGATAATGGTTGACCACAGTATAATTCCGCGTTATGAAATTACTGAGACAGCCTGGGCCGATGCTATGGATAATAAAAACGAGATTATCGAAACTATGCGGGAAAAGGGAACACAGATTCTTATCGATGATTTCGGAAGCGGTTATTCATCATTCAGTACACTGAGGGACTTTAACTTTGATATTCTCAAGATAGATATGGGATTTATCAGAAAGATCGGACAGAGTCAAAAAGCTGACAGCATAGTATCTTCAATTATTGACATGGCACATTTTATCGGACTGAAGGTAGTTGCTGAGGGTGTTGAAACCAAAGAGCATCTTGACTTCCTTACAGAACACGGATGTGACTATATTCAGGGCTATTATTTTTCAAAGCCGCTGCCTGAGGATGAATTTGAAAAACTGCTGGATGAGCAGATGGAAGACAGCGCCTGAGTAGTATAAACGAATAATAAAACAAAAACTATCCGTGATGCGAAGATTACGGATAGTTTTTGTTTACCTTTTTTTCTGATGACAGAAAATCTGAAAGAGGGGTTTTTGAAATAATTCTGCTGAAGAATTTTGCAGCAACACCGGAAAACGGCATTTTTACCCCAGTACATTATAGCTAACAAGACATTTTTCACGATTTACGATAATACATTCTGAATCAGGGTGATTCCAGTCGCCATCTGTTGATATAATGTATATTTCGCCGCTGTCACTGTAACGGCTGAAATAACCGGTATGTATTTTGAGTATATTATTGGTTTCACTTTTATAATATTCTTTTTCAAATTTTTTCACTTCAGCATTTTCGTAGTCTTTGCGGTATTCAGCAAAATCAAGTTTGCCCACTGCTCTTGACTCAGCGTCTCTGATAATCTCATCTATACTCTTGCTGTCTGTGGTAAATATCATATACTTAACTGGATCTGCCTGCAACATTCCCGGGAAAAATTGGAATTTAAAATTTTCCGTTTTTTCAGGCAGTGTTTCCGGCATCACAGCAATTTTGTTTTCCATACCGGGAATATATTTTCTGACATTATTGTACTGGAACGGATGTGATGCATCTATACAGCTTATACGGAATGCAACAATAGGAAAATTGAAGAAAAAATATAAAAACAGAAAAGTTAAAGTAAAAAATGGCTTTTTCCCGTATTTTATATTTGCTATCAGATGAATGATACTGAGAATTAACATTACTGAAGTAAAAATAACAGTTTTCAAAGTAAATGAGCCGAAAAAAATATGACAGCCCAGGTTGCAGATAAGCAATAATGACCATACGATAACAGCAAAGATTAGTCTTTTCATAAATATACCTCCACAGAAAGCAATTTGTTTTTCCTTTGTATGTATTATATCACAGATGATTTTAAAAGTCAATATAAAATTATTGATAATCAATAAAATATTTTTGTTTATCAATTTAAAGTGTGTCTGAAAAATAATAACGGAAAAGGCGGAACTGATTTAAGGTCATTCAGTCCGCCTTTGTTTCGTTGTATTTCAGAAAGTGGAATGTTTCAGGATCGCATTGAAAGAAATGCTGAAACATGCTATAATTGAGTTGTAAAAATACTGGAAAAGAGAGGAATTACATATTATGTCTGATATTTATAAAAAAACCGTGCTGTGTTTCGGGGATTCAAATACGTATGGATTCAATCCTGAAAATCATGGAAGATATGACGAGGAGATACGCTGGACCGGAAGACTTCAGAGGCTTCTCGGTGAGGAATACAAAGTAGTGGAGGAAGGCTGCAACGGAAGAACGACTGTTTTTGCTGATCCGGCTGATCCCTGGAAAATGGGAAAACCTTATCTGAAACCTTGTCTCAATACGCACAAACCTGTCAGTATCGTGATAATGATGCTCGGCACAAATGACCTGAAAAAGTGCTACAATGCTTCTGCTGAAGATATTGCTTCAGGTGTGGAAGAGCTTATAAACGAAATTTATGAATTTGCAGATTCCAAACAGCTTTTCAGACCGAAGGTGATAGTTGTTTCGCCGCCTCTACTGGGTGAAAATGCTGATACTGTTCAGACACCGTCTAATTTTGACAAATCTGCGGTTGAACGTTCCGGACAGCTGGCTGCACTTTACAGATCACTTGCTGACAGATACGGATGTCTTTATTACGATGCGGCTGTGCGTTCGAAAGTATCTGAAACAGATCAGGTTCACCTTTCTGCCGAAGGTCACAGGAATCTTGCTGAAGGGTTGTATGAGGTCGTAAAACAGTGTGACTGTCAATGATTTGAATCATTTTTTCTTTCAAGCTCGCATACCACAAGATGAAACGGGTCAAACAGTCTGAGTGTTACGGAACTGTTTCCGAGTCCGCGGCTTACTATCATGGAAGAACCGTTGTATGTATAAATCCCCGATGTATATTCAGGGAAGAAGCCCTGACCCGGTGCAAAGAGGCCCCCTGAAAACGGCAGTCCTATCAGTCCGCCGTGAGCATGACCGGAAAACATAAGATCCGTCTGATATCCGGCAGACTTTGTCCCGTCCGCTATTTTTTCGAAATCTTCAGGGAAGTGATGAAGCCAGATATTAAATCCGTCACTGTCGTTTTTTTCTGAATACACAGAAAAATCTTCAGGACAGGAATATGTTCCGGTGACAGTAATATTCTGCCCGTCCCGTTCAATATCTGCTGATTTCCCGTCAAGTATAGTTATTCCGCAGTTTTCTGCGGAATTTTTTATTTTACTGAATTCGTTCGTATCAAGGCTTTTTTCGTGGTTTCCCCAGACAAGGTAACACGGCGCTGTCTCTGAAACTTTCCGGAAGAAAGAATCAACCTTGTCTGTGTCTGTCAGATATGAATCGGCCTGATCGCCTGTCAGAAAAATGTAATCCGGTTCAGCCGACTTTATCTTACTGACAAGCCGGTCTTCGTAGCTGCCGCCGTGATTATGGTAATCAGACAGATGCACTATCTTTACTCCGTCAAATGCCTCCGGAATATCGCTGCCGGAGTATATTATATTTTCTGTTTCTATATATGAATTCGACCATATTACTGCTGATGTCAGAAGCAGTATGAATATAATCAGTGTCAGAATTATTGTTTTTTTCTTTTTAGTTTTAGAAATCTTTATCATTTTAATTCGTTCCTAACTCAGGTCAAATATTTTTCTGCGGAATTTTCTGACTGCATTCCGTATTTTGAAAGGTCAACCCGACCGTTTCTGACTTCAATCCCATCTGCTTCAAGCAAGTTTTTCTGGGCCTCTTTTCCGCCAAATGCAAATTCACCCGAAAGTTCTCCTTTTGAGTTTACAACACGATAGCAGGGAATACCTGACGGGTCGGGATTTTTATGAAGGGCATTTCCTACAGCACGTGCCATTTTGGGATTTCCTGCAAGTTCGGCTATCTGACCGTATGTGGCTACTCTTCCTTTTGGTATCTTTCTGACTGCATCGTAGATTCTTTTGGATGGACAGTCTGTTATCAGGGCGTAGCTTTCGGATATCATTTTTCTTATGTCCTCATCAGGTACTGTGCCGTCAAGGATGATTGTTATCCAGTGCCGTTTGTTCTGGTGGTAACCGGGAACCACAGACGTGTATGTGCTTCTCCAGAAATCTCCCCACTGCGGCGCTGTTTTTACGTTGATGTTTATATATCCGTTTCTCTCATAAGTCCATAAAAAAGCCTTGCCTGAACTCTTTACCCTGACCAGCTGCCAGTTTGTATCATTAAACGGCGAGTCCTGATATGTATCCGGGAAGGAAAGACCAAATGATAAGACTTCTTCTCTTGTTTTCATTTTTCGGGAATTCATAAGTTCATTCAAATCCGCAGGTTCCTTTTCGATAAAGACTTCACGCATAATATTATCTCCTTAAAGTAAAATAAAAGTAATTTACTCTAAAGTTAATTATATGTTGCCGGAAAGTTTTTGTCAACAGCATATCCAAGTGTTTTTTTGAAAAAATCCAAAATATCCGATTATATTCAGGGTGTTGTTGAAGAACAGGTCGGGGAATATAAACGAATCTGACCGGGTGCGGTATAGGCTGATGCTATAAGTTTCTGTGTCATTGAAAAGACGTAAAACAATCAAAAATGCGATTTGTTGGTTAAAACGCCGAAATTATTATACTATTCGACTAAATGTTTAAGATAATCTTGACATATGCTGTTGATGTGTGTAAAATAATGTTAACCGTAAACGGTGTGTATAATCAAATTTCTCTTAGCATACGGATACGGATATAGGGTGAAAATGTATCAAAAAAGTAAGGATGAAAGGAAGATTATTATGAAAAAGAACACTAATAACTCTAATAATAAGAACGTTTCGGCAAGAAGAAAACTTATACCGGCAGTTGCAATGTTAGCCACATCAGCGGCTATGCTTTCGACGTCTACTTATGCGTGGTTTACGATGAGTAAGGAAGTGGAGGTTAAGAACATCCAACTCACAGCGACAACTACGGCAGACATTCAGATTTCCCTTGGACATCTTACCTCACCGACAGGCGGTTACTCTGATAATACAGGAACGCTTACAACAAATAGTAGTGGTGGTACTTCTGCTGATAACGGAAACGTTCTGGAACCAACTTCAACGGAAATGCATGACTGGTCTAACTCAGTTGACATTAGTAATTATTATTTGCTTGGAAAACTCATTCCTGCATCATCGTATAATGGAGCAAGTGTATTTTTCACACCTAATGCAAATGGTGTTGGTCAAACTCTTAGTGACGGTGCAAAGTTCTATACAGCTGCTAGTGGCTTGGCTGCTAAATCAGAAGACAACAATGTTCATGGTTCTGACGCAGGAAACAATTCGCTAAAAACTACACTTCACGCTAAAACATCTTCTGGTGATTCTTGGTCTGCAAGTGCTGCAGTAGCATGGAACAATACCAACGATGACGGATACTATGTTGATATCCCAGTTTGGCTCAGAACATCAAATCAGTCGGCTCAGAATGTTACTGTTAAAGCTTTTGTAATTCCAAAAGGTGCAACAAGTTCAGGTGCCGCTTCTGACACGGATCGTGATCTTTATAAGGCAATAAGAGTGGCTGTTTTGAATGATTCAGGTAACACAAGTAATTTATTAAGTGTCAGGGACGGACTTGATCAAGATACACATATGGTTTTAGCTGATCCTTATGCTTCTACTAATACTGTATTTACTAACGGTTATTATAATAGAGCGGGAACTCCATCTTTAGGCAAGGATGCTGTTTCAGAGGTTTCATCAGAAGGAACAAACATCCCGACATACGAAGATGTTTTAATGTACACGGATACTGTTAAAGTAGCACAACTGAAGGCTCCTGCTTCCGGCAAATCATACGGTGATGCTACCAAACTGTATATCCGTGTGTGGCTTGAAGGTGAAGATAAGGACTGTTGGAATGCGAACGCTGGTCAGGACTTCTCCATTAATCTTAGGTTTGAAAAGGGCGGCACTGATACTTAATAAGGTTAAGATATAAATTTACGGCTAAATAAACCAATCCATACCCCCCTCCCATCTGGTGAGGGGGGTTGCTTTACACACTTTATAAAAGAGAATTCAACTAACAAAGAGCGATGCTTATTGGCTTAGATTTTCACTTGACATCTTGTGAAATTCAGCAGAAATCAGACGAAAATACTTGAAATTTATATCTCTTTATAATATAATTATTTATATATATGTTCGGAATATTTATGCTATAGGGGGTGAGGCAGGATGAGGGATAAACTTAAAAGGAATGTTTCTTCTACCGTGAATCAGGATGAGCTTAAGGTAATTAAGAGTAAGTTCATTGTTATGCTGGCGGCTATGGGAGTGTTTGTGGGGGCTATACTTGTATTTCGGTCGACTGCGTGGTTTACAAGTAATAAGGATGTATCAGGGAATGGGATGCAGATGACGGCGGGGGATCTTCCTTATGAACTGAAAACAATAGGTAACAACACGGGATTCCAAAGCCATTTGATTGAGGCGGTGGATGGAAGTCAAAAAGACACTCCGAAGAGCTTGTTTGAAATCGCCGGAATCACACAAAAATACAAGATCGGTGCTTTGAGCGAAGGAAATGGTTTTTTTACAAACAGCAGCAATGCTGAGATACAATGGCATCTGGATGAAACACAGAATGATAAGGACGGTCTTGGTCCCGGTTCAGAGGGTGAACTGACATTCTATATCGTACCGAAGATCAGTACCTCATTCACAGCGAAATTTACTCTCAATATAGACGGCTACACAGCTGTGCAAACTAAGAACGAGAATGGAACCTATCATGTTACCTCCCTTACTCAGATTACAGATGCTGCTTCTTCAACAAAGAAGCAGGCATTGGATTTCCTGAACGGGCATATTCTGTTCTTTACCGGGCGTCATAATGTTGGAACGGAGGGAAAACCTGTTTACAGATATACGGGACTGCTGAATAACAATGAACTTTCATTCTCTTTTCCAAATAATGAAGTGCCAATCGTCAAAAAAGATGAACCGATTGAAGTTAAAATCTATTGGGTTTGGGCGAATACATTCGGGCAGATGGTGCTTGACAGTACTGAGATTAATTGCAATGTTCCTGTGTGGTATGATTCTGCTACACAAAGTGCACTTCAAAATTATTTGCTGGATAACTATGATTCTGTTTTCAAGGATATGACAATGAAACAGCTTAGAGACAAGATGACAAAATCAACAGTTATTGATGAGGAAACTGTGTACACATTTGATGCTGAAAAAGTAAAAACCGGAACAAACTTTGAGGATCTCAGTCTGAGCTATAATAAAGCTGATCAGAATATTGGAACCAATATCAACTATATGCTGCTGATTCTTTCAGCGGGACAATGATAACGGAAAGGAAGCATAGCCATGAGCAGATTCAAAACTTATTTTGGAAACCTCTCAAAGGTTAGAAAAATACAGATTGGTGTTGCTTTATTACTGACCATATCTCTCCTTGTCGGGATTCCGACCTACGCATGGTTCACCTTCCAAAGAGAAATGGCTCGATTTGAGCGAATTGCCTCTCCGGATACGCTCTGCATTACGGCGGCACATAAGGAATCTACCATCAACATGAAGCTTGATGGTATTGATGTGAATGGCGAATGGAAGAATGACAATGGGACGTCCGTTGAAGAAAAGGTGAGCTATAAGGATTATGTGTTTTCCGTTGCAGGAGAATATGTGACCACATTTACACTGCAATTAGCACATACAACCAACAACAAATTTCGTTATGAAATTTTCGAGGCGGATGTTACAGATCAGAAACCGGATGGAATCAAGGAGAAAGACTATGTGAAATATATTGTAACGAATGACTACCAGACCGACCTGATTGCCGGTATTACAGATAGTCCTTTGTTTGAAAATCTGAAGACAGGTGATTCGCTGTATTATTCAATCAGGAAAGACAGCGGCAATAACCTTATTTCGCTGAATGCTAAGGATGCAAGCACCACACCCATTACGAAATCCTCCTATATTGTGGGTGGAAATACCGTGGAATACAACGGTCACTACCTGAATATGGTCAGTGACTTTAAGTCGGACGGTTCTTTGCTCTCTAAAAGCTATGACAACTATTCCAATGTAAACGAACATGCGGATGCTCTGTACTGGCAGGCAACCGGCATTCCCGGCGGTGATGCCAAGTCCCGTGCGAGTTTCTATCATGAATACATTCTTCGGATTTCCTGGAGTACATCAGGTGACGACAAAGCAACCAACGATTTCAAGGATACGGATATTATCTATATCACTGCAAAAGCAGATTAAGAAAGGGGCATGAACACTGATGAAAAACGGAATGAAGCTGCTAAAATCACACTGGATTACAGCATGGCTGATTTTGCTAATCATCAGTGCGGTCACTTTTGTCAGCTATGCAGAATATATTGAAAATCAAAATCGCATGAAACGTGTAGCTGCCAATATTGCTGATTCCGGAAGACTATTCACCTCAGATTATCTTTCTGCCGGAACACCGACGCCGCGCGAGGTGCAGTTTGCATCGAATGTGACCTCCTGCATGATTCCTGTCAAAATACGGAATTACAACACAGCGGACGCATCCACATTTTACACTCGCGGGTTGCCATATGATGTGGTGTTTCAGCTTGTAAAATCAGATGGAAGTCTTGTCACATCTGAGAATCTGGGTGGCTACAGAGTCAGTGTCAGGAAAAGTACAGAGGAAAACTATATTGACTTCTCCGAAACAGAGAGCACGAAAGATGTTGAAGTAACTGAGAGCAACGGTTTCCAGTACACCTACACTGTAACTAGTAGATATAGTGCAGAAAACGGTTATACTATTGCATATAAAAATATGAAATTTGATAATCGTGGACGGTTTGAGCATTTGTTCCAGCTTGATTTTCAAAAGGAGATCATGACAAATGATGCAGATATTTACATCAAAATGACCGCTGCTCCGGATGAAGGTATTCGTGATGAGCTGGATGTTTTATCCGGTATTCTTGGTGTTACGAATGTTCAGCCAACATTGACGCAGGGATGGAAAGGAAGTTTTACAGATGCTATGGCAAATACGGATTATGACGGCTTCAACTACGTGATATCCGGCAGTGGAGAAGATATCATCAGATTCAGTTGGAATGCTGATAAGCTGGAAGTCAATGCTTTCTTCCTGACCGAAATCCAGAGTGACCTTGTCTCCGGCTATACAACGCCGGTTTCTGAAGAAAGGGAAGGCATAACGTGGAAAACTATTTACATACATGTGAATTCAAGCGATACATTTGGAACCACGATAGTGGATGGTGTAGAAAAAATTGAGCTGAAACGCAGCGGTATCAGTCACTATGATATTCAGCTGTTTATGAAAGGTGATGCAGTTTCTGATTACAGCGATTGGACTGCAATTAAATCCTATGTAGAATTTGAAGCAAAGGCAAAGGTGCCGACAGCATAATAACTAAACTTTTGCGTTTTATGATAAATAAGGAGTGGGTGATATGAAACGGAAGATCCATAAAGAAAGAAAAAAAGGAAAATCAAACAGCCTTCTGTTTAAGAAAGCTGTAAGCTGTATTCTTGCAGTCAATATTCTGCTGGGAAGTGTACCATTAACTCCATTTGATGGGCTAATTAACTTTGATTTTAATGTTTTTGCGGCAAATTCGGACACTGCCGGTGGTGTGGTTTATCCTGATGTAAAGATGGAAAATGGAATCTATAACATCAACACGCTCAAATTTCTGGAAGAATATTCACAGGCATACTATTCTCATCCGGAAAACCACGAAAACGACACCCTCATTTTGGCAATTGGTGGCGAAGATTCTACCTTGCCCCTCCACAATTTCTTTGCAATCGGAACAGGAAGTTATCCATTTAAGGGAAGAGTGGAAATTAACAGTGCATCCAATAATAAACTCAATCTTCCGGAGTCGTTCTTTGATTATGTCTATGATTCTGTTCAAATTGTAGACAGTGTATCCGGACAACCGACTGCGTTGACTATTTCCAGAATCTCTGATAATACCGGAGAACCGATTCTGGCAAAGCATATTCGCCATGATGAAAGTAACAATCAAATTAACCAGTGGATGGTAAATGTGAAGCCGTATAATGACGGAGCCATTGACCTGTATTCCAACAACGGCGGTATTCTGGGAGAAATGGAGGATGGAGCTAGGCTAATAATCAATGAAACAGATACAAATCAGTACACAGGTGTGGAAACCCCTTATATTTATAAGCCTTCCGGAAACGTCGGCAGAATCTGTGGAACAATGGGTAACGGTGCAGAATTGACTGTTATGAACATATCCGATGCAAAAAACGATTACAATATCTTGACAAATTCAGGTCATGCCGGCGGTGTAGTAGGCAGCATGGGACAGAATTCCAGGCTGATTCTGGGTGCACAGATGCCATCCGTCTCTGCTGTCATCACAGCTGCAGGTGACGGAAGCTATGCCGGTGGTATTGTTGGCTGTAATAACGGCGGTAAAATCTCATTTACAGATAATTTTGCAAAACAATATGTAATCAGCAACACGATTAATGGTGCGAATGGTGCAGGCGGTATTTCCGGCTGCTATTCAACCGCTGGGACAGATTCTTCATTTGATATATCTGACTATCAAATCAGCTGTAAGATAAACGGTGGTGGTAATATTGGCGGTCTGTTTGGTGAACTGAAAACTGACCATGACTTTACTATCAGGGGGGCAGAGACAAATGGGAATCCAACGACAACAATCACCTCCGAATTTAATTCTGGTACAGCGGACAATTACGGCGGTCTTGTGGGAAGTTATCAATCGAAAGCGGAGACTCCGCTTAACATTTCTCTCACAGTAGAAAGCCTCATCAGTATCCCAAAAAAGAGCGGAACCGCATCGTGTTACGGCGGCGGAATCGGTCTGCTTGATGATAACACCACATCAGAAAATAAATCCGGTACTGTCACAGTAGATACGACTTCCCCTGTTTATGTGAAGTTTAACAATTTTCAGGTCAGCGATGCACAGGGGGCAAACGGTCTGACCTTCGGCGGTCTTGTGGCAAAGGCAGATTATAGTTTTGTGGATGCTAAAGACGTGGTGATTGGCGTTAACGGGAATTTCAAAGGCGGTGCTGCAGTCGGCAGTCTGGCAAACGGCGTTCTGAAACTCTCAGGGAATTTTAATATTTCGGAGGCGAAACCAAGTACACCGGGCAATGCCTATTATGAAGGTAAAATCGTAGGTTATCGTGACAATGCACTGATTTATGCAGATGAATGGTTTTATAGCGGAAATGATGCTGCAGTTGATAATATAGGCTCCTGGGGAGATATCATTGTATTTGATGGCACACGACTGGTAAAATCCGATGTGCTGGCAGAAGACTCAGGTCATACCATTACGCTGAAGGAGCCATCCGATTCCATAGCAATCCGTAACGAGGCAGATTACGCAATAACAGCACTTGCTTTTCAGCTTGATTCCAAGCAAAACAAAGTTCTGACAAATGATAATAATGCTCTGACATTCGGAAACATTGAAATCAACGGTACGGTCAATCTCACCGGCACAGGTCTTCGGGGCATCACCAGAGATAATGCAGTAGAAGACAATATGCAGGCGAAAAACTGCACCTATGAAGGAAAAGTCTCCGGAAACAACAATATCATCATACTTGACATTGAAAATGTCGGAAGCTTACCTGTTTATCGTCACAAGTACAATGGAATGTTTGCATTTGTCAAAAATACGGTTGTGGAAAAACTGAAATTCGGAACATCTGAAAATAAGGGCAAAATGAATCTGGTAGCAGGTGTAAAAATGTACGCAGGTTCATTGGCAAGTGAGGCTACAGGAACGTTTGCAGCAAATACTGTTGAAATCAATACTGCTATAACAGCAGCAGGTGAAAGTGAGGTTTATGTTGGCGGATTGCTGGGTAATGCGGCTTCTACGATAGGTAATATTAGCGTTTCGGATAGTATCTTTAAATGTAATATTACTGATAACAACACTCACAAGGATAACAATTCAAATAAAAACAGTTGCTTCGGAGGGGTAATCGGAAGAATAAACCATTACAGTAACAAATCCATTACATGGAATTTCACTAATTTAAATATCACAGGCAATATCACAAGCAACACAGGCAGTCCAATCAGACTTGGCGGATTGATAGCTGTTATTGACCAGCATACCGGTGTTACAGATCGCAGCTTGAATCTGACTAATGTCAATGTGAACGGGTTGACATTGAGCGGAACGGGTACAACTATGGGTGGTCTTCTCGGCTATTCGTGGCTGAATGTGAATACCACGTTCCATAATGTAAATGCTACCGGTTCAAATATTATTTCTGACAGCACTAACAATGCCAAGCTTGCAGGACTTGTATATCAGGGCACCGGTCACTGGGTTGTGGAAAAGACAGGCAGCAACCCCGGAATTAAAATCGATGGACTTACTGTTGATGCCGAAAAAGCTGACTCTTTTGGCATGATTGTCAATCAAGGAAAAAACAACAATGACACAGCGATATTCCTTGAAATAAAAGAAGGGGCTTATGTTATAAGTTCTTCCAACTTTGTCAATTTGAAGTCCGGATGCGTTTTTGATGAAATCGTTGCGTACAGCGCAAACGGAGATATCAACGCAAACGGTCAGGGTGTTGTTTCTATCAATGTCGGCGGTCTTAAGATGTACGGCACAAGCGGCAGTAATACATACAATGCACAGACTGAAAGAGGAAAGATAGCTAATAGACACACAAGATATTATTATAATCTTGATACAATAAGAGAAAAGTCGAGTCCGAGCGACGCTGAAAAGCTTATGATCTGGGCTTTGAGTCGTTATGCCCATTCAAGTATAAGTACTTATTTTACAAATAGTTTTAGTGGGAATGTTATTCCAAATAAAACTTATGATATGCGGGGTTACAGCTGGTATCCTGTTGATGTTAACGATACCGTGACCGTAAATGGAACATTCATATTCTATAACAGCGAATTTGAAGGAAGTGAGGCTGCGAAAACAAGTACTAATCATTTTACATCGCTTGGTGCAAAAGAAGCGGACTATACACAGCATCATCTTATGCAGAATGGTCTGTTCAGAGATGTTACAGGTACGCTCAATGTTGGAAATGTGACATTACAGGGCAACGTTGGAACGGATGACTACGGTTCGGGTGCGCTGGTTTGGGGTACGTTAAAAGGCAGCTCAGCTTCAAGTATTGCTACAGTAAAAATGGCTGATAACGGAAAAATAACTCTTGACGGAATATATGTTCATGACTTATATGAGTATAATCCTTTGCTTATAAATAAGATAAGTTCCTACTCAACTGTTTCGATTGGTAATGTGTCCAATACTGATGTATATAAAACTCTTGAAGGAATAAATAAGACAGACACCTATCCCAAGGCGGCAACCAGCCTTATTGGACAAGTGGGAAAAAATAATGCAACAAATATAAATATCGGCTTTGACAAAATTAAGCTGGACGGCAGAAAAACAGAACAAGCAGGCAACTATGACCTTAATGTTGTGTATAATACAGATTGTTCACTGTTCACTCATGCTACACTTCTTGAATCGTTCCAGTATGATTCAGGCTCATCAGGAATTTACAATTATACCTATGATGAAGACTGGGGCACAGATAATCCGAGAAATGTGACTTATGGTTCTGAGATCAGCGACAGCATAAAACGCAATCAATATTTCGGAGAGGAATTCTGGTATTACAATCAAAATCACGAGAGTGGAAAATACACTAACTACAATAACGCAGAGCCTGTATCCGGCAATGGAAAAAACGAGTCGGGTGATTTTTTGGCTCCACATGATTTTTCTGGTTTTTTGCCTTATGTGTACATTGTAAGTACTGCTGACAACGTTTCGTCTGAAAAGAATTATCAGCTGGCTGTTAACCATGCGATGCAAGGGCTTACTGGCTGCGGCACTTATAACGATCCATATCTTGTGCCGAGTGGCGAGGTGCTTAGCAATATTGCCAAGCTTCTTAATGGTGATACTACAATTAGTATTAATCTTCCAAATCTAAGTAAAAATAATACCATCATTAATGGCAGTAATCTACAAAGTAAAACCTGGGATGATTATGGTTGTACTGCATACATATATGATACTAGTAGTACAAAATTCCGTCCAGTTGATGGGGATGGCAACTTTACCAATACTGGCGGATATACTCCGACCGAGGTAAGAAAATACGTCGCAGGTGCTTATTTCAAGTTAGCAGATAATATCAAACTTGACAGCGAGTACATTGGTCTTGGAAATACACAGAATAGAGAAGGTATTTTCAGAGGGATAATTATTGGCGACGGATATACTATCACGAATAAAAGTTCTAATCCTCTTATTCACACAAGCTATGGCAGTGTTGTAAAGAATATTCGTGTTGTTGTCGAAAACGATAATATAACCTTGGAACAGATTGCTATCACTGATTTTTCTGAAAGCGGCTGTAAATCATATGGCGCTGTTATTGGACAGATTCTTGGTGGAGATAACATCATTGATAATGTTTCTGTAGGATTCGGAAAGAGTAAGATTGCTCTGTTAGGAACATATGCCAATCTGATTCCTGTTGGAGGATATGTGGGCGTTGTTGTTTATGGTTCACTTATTTTCCGCAATATGCCGCGTGATGCAGATAAAGCAGCGGACATTGCGGGTATTCCACAGAACAGCGACATCGTTCAGAGCGGTACAGAAACCGATTTAATCAAAGAAAATAACACAAAATGGCTCTATGTGAATCCTATAGTTGGTCGTGTTATCAATGCGGCTGTATTTTCTGAAAGCGATGCTTACCGTCCATTTGAAAACGGTACAAGAGAGTATATTGGCGAAAACGGCGCTACAGATACGTTTACATGGGTTGACGGTGCTGTTACCATGAAAAATGGTATGAAGAACTATTCTATCGCTGATCTGAAAAAACCAACGGCTGAGGATGGCAGTGACAGGTTGTATGTATCTGAATATACACACGTAACTGCTCCAGCAAAAGATGATACATACAAAGTAACTGTTAGTATTCCTGATGCACAGACATTATTTATTCTCTCGTTACTTGTACAGGGAAAAATGACGACAACCTGGTATAAGGATAAAGGAAAATCGTACTATTCTAACCAGGCAGGTGTAGGAGGTTATGGAAATAATAAAGAAAAAATAAACAATGTAGAATATGATACATATAAAACAACGCATTCAGCTGGCTATAATTATGTAGGTTCAAGTAGTGAGAAGGCTATCGCCGATAATGCAATAGCTGTTTCTGACTCTTATACAATAGACTCTAATAAGCCAGATCAGCTTGTACCATACTTTGTCAGATACTATACTAAACCTCAGACAGTTGACCAAAGTAAAGGCAGTTACAGTGTATTCAGTATCTCCAACGGCGGTACTCTATGCTATATGACTTTTGGCAATGCCGAAGATACCGGTAACAATCTGCTTTGGTATATGCCTGACGGATTTAAGGGCTTAGGGTGTATTTATAAAATTTCAGACAAAAATAATCTAAATGATCTTACATTTACTGTGAACAATTTGGAAGGAAACAATCACACAATCAGCCTGAATATGTCTTTGAAGCACTATACAAATGGGAATGAAAATTATATGCCGTCAAATGTGGCAGGCGGTGCAGGATTCGGTTTTTTCAATACATTAAGACAAAACAGAAGGGATAGGGGTGGATTTAATGATACTATAAAATCAGCAAATGTTATTAGGAATCTGACTTTTACAGGGTCTGTTAATTATGATGTTTATGGCAAAGATGGTGTTGAACTTGACTTTAATACTATTAATTATAATAATAAGAGTGATACAACTTTCGATTACTACATTAATGTAGGTACATTTGCAGGTCATTTTGATTTGAATGCTGATGACTGGAGTAGGAATTGTGTACTTAATATGGAGAATATTATGCTTCAGAACGTGGAAATAAATGGTGTGAACCGAACCGGGGGATTTTTCGGTAGGATACAAAGCAACAATAATACCTACAATGCTGCTTATGTAAAAAACTGCACAGCAGATAATCTAGTTGTAACAAGTGGTGTAAGTGCCGGCGGTTTTGCAGGAGTTATAAATCAGTACTCACTCTATTTTGATGGTTCTGATGAGGCCGGAAACAATGGCGTATATGATATTGACCATATTGTTACCTATGCCGGTACTGACAAAAGTTGTGGAACAGGAGGTATTATCGGATATTTCAATAACAATGAAAAAAGCGAATATATTGCCGAAATAAAAAATATAGATGTCGGTACCAAAAGAGCAGATATTCCTGTTTGTATCGGATATGATCCGGATATGAAAAAAATAAAAGATTTGAGTTATATCCGTAATTATGACTATTCAGGAAAAAACAGATATGATAGCGTAGGCGGACTGATCGGTCTTTACACTTCTAATATGAAAAACAGTATCACGGTTGAATCCTGCAACGTATTCAACACAAATCTGTACGGAAACCGAGTGGGTGGTGTATACGGGGCTTGTAGAGGTGACAACAGTTCTTCAAGCATCACCATTATCAATACAGTTGTTGAATCAAGTGCAGATGCCCCCTGTGTGATGTACGGACATAATAATAAAACTGACGATGATAATTACGGCGCTGGAGGATTCATCGGATATACCATCAATATGAAAAATGCGGTTACAATTCAAGGCTGTAAATTCAAGGGGTATCATATCTATAACCAGAAAAATACAGGAGGAATCATTGGAAGGCTACATGGAACTGATACGATACCCGGAAAAATATGTGATACAGAGGTCAGTGATGTTAAAATTATTACTTCATGGAGAAGTGGTTCATTGGTAGGACACTTAAGCGGTAAATTCCTTGATGGCTATAACATATTAACGGACAATATTCAGTTCCAATCGTATACCACACCAGATGACTTTGGTGAATCAGGTTATATTGTCGGCTGGAAAAACGATGACAATAACTGCTATGTGAAGATAGCAGGATTCACACGTCAGCATCTTGACGGCACACCAGAAGACGGTTTTTCCTATCTGACCAATATGATGGGTCAAAAATATCAAAGCAACAACTACTACAGTTACGGCACCAATGGCTACGTCATATTCGCCGACTACGAAGGCAAGAGCTTAACAAACGGCAATCCAGCATTCTCCACAATTAACGATGACAATAATGTGAAGGATTTTAAAGGTAAAACCGTCACAGATAACGTCCCCTACATTACCTCCAGCCCGAAGCAGATGATTGATGCAGGGCAGTTTCTGACCGGTGACGGCGTGAACGGATTAACCTATGCAAATTCTGCAATAAGGAGAATCATTGAAGACGCACAGAAAACCGGAAATGATGCTGTTAAGGGTGCATATAGCACAGGTTATAACGCCGTTACTTCTGCGAATATCACATCACTGGTATCAATCCTTGACACAAACAAGAAATATTCAGACTACCAGTCTGAAATGAAAGGTCAGACCGGCACATCCGTGAACTTCCCGGTACTCATTCTGGACGATACCAACAAGGTTAATTCAACGGCTCTGATCAACAATTATCTGCGCATGCTGACAAACACTGGATTTGATTTTGCCAGGGGTACGGTATCCAGTGCAGCCAATTCCGGAAGTGCAAGTAAAATTTTCACGGTAAAACTCGGCAGATGCATATGGGACAATGCTGCCAAACAATTTAAAGCTGATTTTACTGAATCCTGTCTGAAAAAGAACGGCACATATATCTATATGGGCAATGAATATGACAATGTAAATATGAATGGTCAGTTCTCACTCATTGATGTGCAGTTCCTGAATCCGACAGATACAACAGAAGTTGCTTATCATCTGTATGTTCCGGTACTCGTCAAGAAAATGCTGAAATACAACTTTGAGGCATCCATGTTCTCCGGTACGAACTATCGCCTTGCCCCCTATGCAGCCGACAGAGGCAACCGACTGATTGAAAATCTCGGCAATCCCATGACTTTAGAGGTAAGATGGACATATAACCGTACAATTGATGAGTGGATTAAAGAGGTTTGCGGTGGTGAAAATCTGCTGAGAACCTACAATAAGAAAATCGAAGTAATTGAGCATAAGGCAAGTGGTTTGCCTTCCGGCACGAAAATGGTGCTGATTGATGCCAATAACAATAATCAGGCATACTATGCGACCTATGGTGTTACTGATAACCTGTATACGACCACTGGCAGCAACAACTATCTGAATCTCGATCAATTTTCCAATAATGGAAATAAATTTAACTCCCGGAATCTGAATGACTTCTTTATTGTGACAACAACAAATTCAAAAGATGATAATAAATTTGTTAAGGTAACAGTTTCCGGTGATAATCCTACAGAAGAAGACTATATTAACTCTGGTGCAACGATCAGAGACACTGATGGTAACTATTACCGTCCATATAACGAGGATTCGGATGGCACTACAGAAACTGTAGGAATTACTCTGGCGTTTAAAGACGGTTATACCAATAAAAAAGATAAAACCGCAGAGGAACTACAGGCACTACCGAACTTTGTAGAATATCTGGCGGAGGATTATTATGTGACATTCTACACTACTTTCCAGGAAAATACACTGTATCACTACGAGTTCACAGGACCTGTAAGCTTTGAGGATACAAACTATCCTTCAAGATTCAATATCAGAAATCCTGCACATCTTTATACTGGTGACATCTATACTAATGACTTCACCATTACCAATCCCAGCACAAAACAGGAGATTAGCCTTAACGATAACCGCTCAGTCGGAGCAACTTTTAATGCGAAGATTGCTCTCACTAATAATGTTGGCGCAGAGATATCGCCTTATCTTGGTATGCCACAGGTCAATATCTTCCAGAGTTTCTTGATCTACCTCAACAGGCAGGATTCTGCGACAGCACAGGAACGGGCAATTCTAAGTGTACCGAGCATCACACTCCCGACCTTTACCGTTGCCGGAGAGGACGTAAGTGGACAGATGACTCCGCTGTCGATTGATGAGGGAACAATCACCAGCAACTATATCGAACTGCGGAATAATAAAAATCTGAAAAATCTGCTGAAAACTGCATGGGATGAAAAAGGAACTGTTGATATCATCGCAGATTTCACGCTAACCTATAATGATACCGACAGTATTTCAAAGCAATTTCCAACACGAGACACTTCTGAGCGCAATGACCCGAGTTGTGTAAAGGGTACTAAGCTGGGTGGTTCTTCCAGCATTTCGTCTAATCCGGCTTCTGCAGCATCGACCAGAACCATTAAAGAAGACTGGAACGACACTTTGTATTACTGTACAATTCCGGCAAGTGCAAAGCTAATCTACAGTTCTAACGATGCATCAAATGCGAACGGTGAATTTGCACAGTTCGGCATCAATGCAAGAGAGCTGGACACAGATGAAGTGAATTCAGGATTGGTGACTATGAACACCCTTGCGACCTATAGTGTTGGTACTCTTGAAGCATCGGATAAGGCAAAGAGCATGAAAATCACCATAACACTCAGCAAGAAAGATAATTATGGTACAACCTTGCCAATTGACGCCTATATCAAATCCGGAACACTTAAGCTTATGAATGCTAAAAATGAGGAACTCACAAAAGCAGCTTCATCGAGCACGCAGGAATTTGTATATATCATCACAAATCCAAAGCAAAATCTTTCCTATTATGAGGACACACAGATTAAGAAATACGAAATTCCTGTCACATTTTCTGTCTATACAGGCAATGTGCCTGACACTGTCAATCAGCTTGAAGGGTTTGAGGACAGAGGTCTTGAGTATTCAAACTATATGGTGAAACTCAAGGTAGAACTGTTCTATGATGAGGGTACAACAGACCGTATTGCTGCCTCGGAGAGCATTGACCACATCATCTATACAAACTCCAAAATCTACAGCGACGTTGTCAGAGATAAATAAGAGCAGCATAAAGAGTTTAAACAAAAACAACAAAGCGGCCGTGAACGGTAGAATCACTCTACTACTCACAGCCGCTCTTCTTTTATTCCTGTACTTTACCGTGTGCTGTATCCAGCAAAAAAATCATTACGTATCAGAATGTATATTACACAGAGAAACAAATCAAACATACATTACGTTTATCTGAAAAGAGTATGTAATATAATTTAAGATTTTGCAGTATTGTTGATATTGTCATTTCGTAATATATTTTCATCAAACTCACTCTATTCCCTTGCAATTTCGCTAACTTTGGAGTATAATAAAATGGAAGGTCTGTAATGTTTCGTCATCACGGAGGTGATTCTGATGGGAACATATCTGAACCCCGGTAATAGCAGCTTTGGAAGAATACTGAAAACCGATTATATTGATAAAACGGGATTGATTGCGCTCATCAACGGTCGGGTTGATACCGAAGACAGCCTGATTTGTATCAGCCGTCCCCGCCGTTTTGGAAAATCCTATGCTGCACGGATGTTATGTGCATATTACGATCACACCTGTGATTCCCATAAATTATTTGAGAAATTAAAGATCAGTAAAGATATAAGTTACGAGGAACACATCAACAAATATAATGTGATATATCTTGACGTTGCCTCATTTATGTCGGAACTGAAACGGCAGAAGCACAGTATAAAAGATGTGGCAAATGATATAGCAGAAACTATAAGAAGTGAACTGGTTGCTGATAATCCCGAACTTTCTGAAATATCCAGAGTTTCAGAGTGTCTGAAAAAATATGTTGAACTTACAGAAAAAAAGTTTGTGTTTATAATAGACGAATGGGATGTTGTGATACGTGAAGCTAAGAACGATAACGTTACACAAACAGCATATCTGAATCTTCTGAGAGAATGGTTTAAAAACGGTAATTTTACAGAAAAAACTGTTGCAGCAGCATATATGACTGGTATTCTGCCTGTCAAAAAGGATGGTTCGCAGTCTGCAATATCCGATTTCAGGGAATACCCGATACTGAATCCTGCAGAATTTGCGGAATATACAGGTTTTACCGAAAAGGAAGTCCGTGATCTTTGCGCACGAAATAAAATGGATTTTGATGAAGCTAAGAGATGGTACGATGGATATTCCTTTGAAAAAGCAGAATCCATATACAATCCGTATTCTGTTATGATGGCGATGAAAAGCAGAGAATATGGATCGTACTGGAAGCAAACTTCTGCTGCCGACCCTCTTTTATCATTTATCAACGTCCAGATTCAAAAAAATAACGGACAGAAAAGTGCACTTGAGACCAATATTCTAAAATTAATAGCGGGTGAAAGAATAAAAGTAAATGTAAGCAGATTTAATAATGACTTCCAGACTTTTAATTCAGAAGATGATGTGCTTACTTTGCTTGTACATCTTGGTTATCTTGCATATGATAAGGGTACCTGTCGCGTGCGTATACCAAACGAAGAAGTACGGACGGAATTTAATGAACTGCTGGAAGAACCTCAGCATTCAAATCTTGCTGCTCTTATTATGCAGTCTGAGAAACTGCTGTCAGATACGCTTGCAGGAAACAGTGATGCTGTTGCCGAAACTATCAAAAAAATCAGGGAAACAAACTATGCTCCATCATATTATAATAACGAGCAGTCGCTCCGATACGTTGTTAAGTTTGCATACATTGTGTGTGTTGACCGCTATATGAAAGTCGAGGAACTGCCGAGCGGCAAAGGATTAGCTGATGTGGTATATATTCCGAAAAGCGATACGGCACTTCCTGCTCTGGTGGTCGAGCTGAAATGGGACGAAACAGCTAACACTGCAATAAATCAGATCAAAAAGAATAATTATCCTGCGATACTCGCAGATCACTGTGGCGAGATAGTTCTGGCAGGAATCAGTTACAACAGCAAAACTAACGAACATACCTGTAAAATCGAACGAATAGTTAAATAAAACTTCAATTTTCAGCAGGAATACAGCCATCTGTATCACTGCTGAATCAGAAAATGGGGGGATAAAATGTCGGACAGATCAAAGATACGAGAAAGCATAACAATCGACGGTGTAAGAGCCATAGAACTTATGTATCGTGCAATACGCCGTACTGATGACGACGGTCAGGCATTTTACCGTACAAATATGCGGCTCAATTCCCCGAATATGGGAACGATGATGCCGGACAGATATCTCAGTGTCCTGGACAGTACGGACCGGTGTATTTCCGTATTCAGCCTTGCGCTTGTTCAGCTGATACAGGCTTCTGAAAAGTTTTCGGAACGCGGGATAGATTTCAAATGGTGTTCCATGTATATGCCGCTGAGACTGCTGAGGAAAAATGACTGTCAGAAAACTGTCTCCGAAATTATCGGGGAATACAGCATATTTCCTGAAAACATTTGCTTTGAACTCCCCGTTTCTCTTCTTTATGAAGAAGACGGTTGCTGTGCCGAATCTATAAGGAATATGCGCAAACGCGGCTTTCACTTCATGCTTCCGGGAGTCGGAGGCGACGGATTTCCTCTTATGAAACTTGCAGACTTCGAACTTGATTATATCCTGCTCGACAGCCGGCTTACCGATATGCTCGGTGTAAGTGAACGTTCAGACTCATGTGTAAAGTCAATAATTTCTTTTATCAGTGAACTGGATGCCGAACCTGTTGCTGACGGGGTTTCATCGTCGGAACAGACTGCAAAGCTGTATGACCTTGAGTGCTCATTTTACACGGGAGATTACGCCGGAAATTACATGCTGGAAAGGTTTGTAAGGAAGAAGTCCAGTGACTGAACGGAGCTTTACTTTTTGTAAATTTATGTATGGATTGGAGAAGGGGCTTTGAAGAAAAATAAAATAAACAACGAAGAAAACGCCGCCGAAAGCAATGACGTCAGCAGGGGTACTGATATAATAACACTCCGGCGTACTGCAAAAGAGGCAAGGCGTCATAAACTTGTTATGCGTTTTCTCGGTGTGCTGGCAACGATACTTACATCTATCATAGCTGTTGCATATGCTTTCTCATATTTTTATGAAAAATTCGGTGCGTATACCGTAAGGGTCAATAAGTACGACATGATAAATCAGGGACTGACACTTTCGGAAACTCCGGAATACGAGAAGTCCACAGCCGTTTTAAATGCTGATATTCTTTATGATATGACAAATATCAGCGGACTCGATATAGCTGACAATGTTGATAAGATAAACGGTGCGCATAACGGGGAAAATTACATAGCATATACTTTTTATCTTATAAACGCCGGCGACGATACTTTGACATATAACGGCAAAATGAACATAGACAGTGTTAAAGGCGGAGTGGATGAGGCTATCAGAGTTGCTGTTTATAAAAACGGCGAAAAGGCTGTTTACGGTAAGACAAAATCAGACGGCAGCGGCATAGAGAGTGACTGTGATTATGAGTTTGAATCCTCCACCGTGATCATGACCACCAAAACAACAGAATTCGAACCGGGTGCGAAGGACAAGTACACCGTGGTCATATGGCTCGAGGGCAATGATCCCGACTGCCTTGACAATATAGTCGGAGGAACGATAAAACTGGGAATGAATTTTAAGATAGTCGAAGATACATGATTGGTTAAGATTCACCGTGCACAAAAAGTAAAAAAACGCGAAAGGGAAAACTCAATGGAGCATAATCATATAGTTAAAAAAGCCTTTACATTTATTTTAAATGCAGCAGCCTGGATAATACTGATATTTGCATTACTTGTAACTATTCTGGTATTTACTTCAGACAGAAACAACGGAGTGCCGAACCTGCTGGGATACATTCCGCTGACAGTCGAATCTGATTCTATGAAACCGGCATTCAGTAAAAATGACCTGATAATTTCCAGAGATATAGATGATATAAAAGACCTGAATGAAGGAGACGTAATCACTTTTTGGACAATAATCGACGGTAAGAGAGTAAAAAATACGCACCGTATCATCAAAGTCAACGAACATGACTGGAACATAAGCTATGTGACAAAGGGTGATAACAATCCGACTGAGGACACCATAGAGGTTTATCCGGGAGACATCATAGGTCAGTGGACCGGTGTGAAAATAAGCCGGTTCGGCAGTGCAATGAGATTTCTGAGGACAAAAACCGGATTTTTCATATGCATACTTATACCTATGGCTCTGTTCTTCCTCTTTGAACTCTATAAATTTATAGTGGTTATAGTTGAGATACGAAGGCCGGCAGCACATGTGCTTGACGAAGAGGAAATTAAACGCCGGGCTATAGAGGAATACCTGGCACAGCAGAAAAATAAAGAAAACGAAGATGATTCTGTAAAGGAATGATAAACTGATAATTTTACAGGGAAACAGGGAGATTACTTATGGACGGATTCCTGAAATGGTTTTTTGTATTTATATCCGAAATACTTAAAGGATTCGGATACATTTTCGGAGGCCTGTGGGACGGATTAAAGCAGATATTCAATATCAAGAACTACATAGATATTTTCAAGGCACACTCGGTGGATTTTAGGATTACCGACTGGATACTTTCCATATTGTCAATAATCATTGTTGCAGCGATTTTTGTGATTATCGCAGCGATATTAATACTTTCATTCAGAAAATATCTGAGATTCAGACACTCAATCGTCAGCAATGAAGATATTATAGAGGAACTCGGCACCCTGCAGAGACAGGTCTTAAAACTAACAAGAGAAAAGGATGAAATCATGGCTATGAAAGTAGCCCAGATAGGAATTCCGCAGTCAGGTGCTTTCGCTGCCGCTGCAGGACTTCCCGTTTCTCAGGAGGGCTTTTCTGAAGGTGTTTCTGACGGTGCAGCGGCAGAGGCTTCAGTACAGACAACAAATGACGGTATAATACATACAAATGATATAAGATTTTCAAAACTCATCGAAGTCGATAATTTTTACAAGACCTATCAGCCGCCTGAATACGACAACTCGATTGATCTGGCAGGAATATGTGAAGCGTACAGAAACTTTGCCTGCTCCAGAATGAAGCTTTACTATGACATAAAAACAATAAGGCTCTTTATTGCAGGTATGGCATCAACAAAGCTCATTATCCTTCAGGGTATTTCCGGTACAGGTAAGACTTCTCTCCCGTACTCTTTCGGAAAATTCATGCACAAGGATACAACTATCGCATCTGTTCAGCCGTCATGGCGTGACAGAACCGAACTTTTCGGATATTTCAATGAATTTACAAAGAACTTCAACGAAACTGAAGTTCTGAAAAGAATTTATTCATCATCCTATAACGATGATGTAAACTTTATACTGCTCGACGAAATGAATATCGCACGTGTCGAGTATTACTTCGCAGAAATGCTCTCCATACTCGAAATGCCGAATGCTGACGAATGGAAGCTCGACCTTGTGCCGAACGTCTGGAGCACCGACCCGGTAAATCTTGACAAGGGAATGCTGAAGATTCCGCAGAATATCTGGTACATCGGAACAGCCAATAACGATGACTCCACATTTGCTATTTCCGATAAGGTGTATGACCGTGCCCAGCCGATAAACCTCGACTCCAAGGGCGTGGCATTTGATGCACCTGACACACCGCCGATGAATCTCAGTTTCAGTCATCTGAACGAACTTTTCAATGAAGCTTTTAAGATGAATCCTATAAGTCAGGACACACTAAGAAAGATACAGCTTCTTGACCTGTGGGTAATCGAAAAACTGAGAGTTGCATTCGGTAACCGTATCATAAAGCAGATGAACCTGTTTGTACCGGTTTATGTTGCATGCGGAGGAGAAGAACTTGACGGGGTTGACTATGTACTTGCGACAAAGATATTCAGAAAATTTGAATCTCTTAACCTTGCTATGCTGAGAGATGAACTTAAGGAGCTCTGTACATATCTTCAGAAATCTTTCGGAAAAAATTCAATGAAGGAATCCATTGCATATCTTGAAAGACTCCGTAAACTCTATTAACAGCATAATGCACAGTAACAAACGGCAGATATATCGCTTATTTACGGCGTATCTGCTGATCGACAGGTGGGGATAAAATGAGTCAGTTATACGGGGACTGGTATAAAAATTATATTGACGTGATTGGTCAGTTCAGCGGCGACGAAATGTATGACAAATACCTTATGCTGAACTCAAAGGCGGGCAGCACCATCTCCCTTAACCATAAGATGATGGAAAAAATGATTGATCTCAACTGGGTTGAGGCAATTGAAAAGGGCCTTGTTCATGTCGATAATGTTATGAGAAACCCTCGTAAGACCGTTGAAAATGTAGAGGAAATAGTTCCTGTTGCACTTTCAAAAAAGATAACCGTAGAGTCTGTTAAGCATCTTGCACAGCATACGGATCTTATCCAGAGTGTTGATCCGGTAACGGGGAAAATAACTCCTTCCAAGGTACTGAATGTACACAAGGAAGAAAGTATGATGACATATGAGAACAAGTTTGTCAATACACTTATCGACAGACTCTTCATATTTATCACAAGAAGATATGAGAAACTGAAAACTGTTTCCAGGGATGAAGAAGTCTATGTTATGGACTACAATACCTCGCTCAGTGCCGGCGAAGGAAAAAAAATGAATCTGTCACTCAGGATAGAAACAGTGGATTCTCTTGAAACAAGGGGCGAAAACGGCCAGACCATGTGGGAACGTGTTGAAAAACTCAGAGAGATTATCAACAGTTACAAGGCATCGCACTTCTGTCAGCAGATGGGTAATAATTATATCAGACCACCGGTAATGAGGACCAATGCAATAACCAAAAACGTTGATCTCAAGGCCTGTCTCGTGCTCTGGCAGTTTATCGAAAGCTATGACAAAGCCGGATATGAAATAAGCGTTTCTGATTCTGCACAGAAACCGGATGAAAAATATATTCAGGATCTCTGCAGTCTGAACATTCTTAACCTGATGCTCTTTCGTTCATTCACCCGTGAAAATGAAGAAGGGCTGGAAACGCTCAAAATAAAAAAAGGAAAGGCTTCAGCTCCTAAAATACTAAAAAGGCTGGACAGTTCAGTTCCTGAAGAATATGAGTCTGATTATTCCTCAAAAGCCAGTGCACCTGATGCACTTACACAGCAGCTTCCTGATGATGCAGATGCTGTCCTTGCGGAAATAGACAGGATAATCGTTGTTGAAAGAGAATATCTGGAAGAGGAAAAGCGCCGCAGAATTGAGGCTGAGAGAATCGCAGAGGAAAAGAGACGGCGTGAGGAGGAAGAGGAAAAGAGAAGACTCGAGGAAGAAAGAAGGCAGGAAGAGGAGAGACTTCGTGCTCTTGAAAAAGCCGAGCAGGAACGCAGGGAACAGGAAGAACGTGAGCGTCTCGAAGCCGAACGCAGAGAGCAGGAGGCGAAAGAACGTCTTGAAGCTGAACGCAGAGAGCAGGAAGAAAAAGAACGCCTTGAGGCTGAACGTGAAGAAATTCAGCGCATAATCACTGAAGAATCAGGACCGGCATCGTCTGAAAATGTTCCAAGAAAGACCGAAAATGATTCAGAACGTCACGAACGTGAAGAAAGAGAAAAGGCACGTGCCGAAAAGCTTAAAGCCATGCGAGCTGAACTTGAAAAGAAAGACTTTGAGGAGATATATGCTGAGTATTCCAGAGTTCCTGTCCACGTAATAAGGCGAAATATCAGACGAATGATTTCTCTGATAAGAAAAGATGGTGCTGTCATCCGGGAAGGTGATACCGACCACCCTATGCTGCCGGAGCGTATCGCCGCCGAAGCTGCCGCCAAAAAACAGCATGAGCTTGATATGGCTGAAGCGGCACAGATGAAAGTAATCTATGAAAAGTACGCACCGAATATTCTGCAGAAGACAAAGCGTTTTGTAAGGAAAATCACTAAAAAGAAGAAAAAAGTTTATGTTATGCCTAAGGAACCTCCGATACAGCGTACACCGCAGGAGCAGAAGGAGCATGACCGTCAGATTAAGGCTCTGTTTAAGGAATATCATGTAGGCATATTCACAAAGATTAAACGTGGCGTAAAGGCACTCTTCAAAAAAAGCTACTGAAAACAGTGATGTTTCAGAAAGGTTCGCTTACAATGAAGAAAACAACAAACAAGGTTTATGATATTGTCTCAAAAATATCCGTATGGCTTCTGACAGCTGTACTTATATTTCTGACAGCACTTACAGTCTACGTACTCGTTTGCAGCTCCCGCGGCAAAACAGCAGATCTCTTCGGCACTGTCGTTATGAAGGTGATCACAGGCAGCATGGAGCCGTCAATACACGAGGGAGACTATATTATCATAAAAAAAACAGATGTTTCCTCTCTTAAGGAGGGTGATATAATCTGTTTTTACTCACTGGACGAAGCTATTTACAACATTCCGAATACTCACAGGATAACCGGAATAACCGACAATGGTGAATTCATAACAAAGGGAGATGCCTGCACCAGTGAGGACAGTGCAAGAGTTCCTGCTGACCGTATAATTGGAAAATACAGCGGAAAATCGAGGTTCCTCAGATGGATAAATTCATTTGTCTCGGTAAAAAAACTGCTTCTGATATTTACATTTCTCCCTTTACTGACGATAACTATTTGTGAGGCGGTCACTGTTGCCAGGCTTGGCATGAAGTGTCTGTCCGAAAAGGAAGAGCTCATTTCACAGGAAAGGGAAAGGCTTTTCAGAGAGGCAGTAGAACGCGAAAAGAAGCGACTGGCTGAAACAGGACTTCCTTCAGATGCCGTGAGCAGCGACGAAATTAACGCGCAGAAGAAAAACGAGGGTAATTGACAACTATGAATCAGGAAAAAATAATGAAACTGAGAATGTGGGTGGCGGTCATTGTCGCATTCGGAGCAATCGCTGCAGCTTTTATATTTGCCGGACTTTATTCGGATGAAAAGGCCAAAGTGAGACTTACCTACATAGACCGTTACGAATACAATCTGGCTCAGACAGCCGATGAAATAGAAAAATATCTTTCTAAAAAGACCGACTATGATATTCACTATAACATGATAGTCTCCGATATGGGGGCAGCAAGAGCTTTTGTTTTTCTGATTGATGATTATGCAGAAGAGCAGAAAACGATAAATGAGCTTTACTACTGCTTTGTAAAGTATCCGGTTCAGATGAAGGAAAAACTTGAACAGACAGGCACAGCCCTGACTCACATCACTGAGCATCTTGACAAAGGATATGATGAAGTCCGGGAAATAGTCGATTCCATAGAAAAACTAGGAACATGATTTGATTACAGGGGGTTTTGATATGTTTGAAAAGGAAAAATATAAAAAAGAAATAAAAAAATGTCTGGTAACTATTGAGGAAATAGAAAGAAAGCGTTCCCGTTCCCAGTCAGCGCTTGTTCAGGCCATTCTCCTGCAGGAAGAACCAAACGAAGCCGATGTAGAGTGGTTCAACAAATACACTGGTGAAATAACTGCATGCAGAAACCACATGAATGAGATTCAGAAAAAACTGGATATGTATATGGCTCAGAAAAATGGTGACAGCAAGGATAAGGGACAAAAATAAACGTGATATTCATATGAAAAAATCGGTATCATAACGATACCGATTTTTTATTTCCGCATTATTTGCGTAAGATTCAGATTTTACGTTCAGGGGTTTATTTACTTACGTAATTCAGAAATACTGAGACTATCATCGGAAACCGGGGAAATTCCGTTATCCGAATAAAGTACATATGAACTGTCAGGATAGCCCAGAAGATCAAGCGAGTTCATATCTATTTCAGATGTATTGTATGCGGCTTTGCCAAATGGGACAGACTTTTTGCTGCGGATAAAGAAAACCAGCTCGTCAAGTGCAATATCGACATAGTGATGACCTTTTGGAAGAATTTCTGTAATATGTTCATTACTCGATTTCATTCTTATCAGCATCATTTCTTCCGGGAGATAAACATATCGTCCCTGAGCATTCTGCCTGTACACCGGGGCAATCATCAGCTCATTTCCAAGAAGGAGCTGATCATCAACCTGTTTTGCCATAGGATCATCATGAAAATCAAATGCAAGAGGTCTGAACATCATTTCATCGTTCAGTGCAGCTTTCAGAAATTCGCTGTAGAGATATGGAATCAGGCGGTAGCGTATTTTTATCATTTCAGCGGCAGCATTTACGTTATCAAAGCAGTAAAGTTCCTGCATGCGTGTTCCCTCTGCAGAATGATTTCGGAAAAGCGGCGTGAACAGGGAATACTGCAGCCAGCGGAGCACCAGATCTTCGGTTGTGTCACAGCCGAAGCCGCCTGTATCCGAACCTGTAAAGAGGAATCCTGCCATATTCAGCGCCGGAAGCTGCTGCATGGACTGGAGTATATGAGACCACCATGATTTGTTGTCACCCTGCCAGATGCCACCGTAACGGTGTGCTCCGATATAGGAAGAGCGTGAGAAAAACAGTGTGCGCTTTTCGGGACAGATCTCCTGTAAAGCCTCAAAAGCAGAACGGGTCATATTCATTCCATATAGATTGTGAACCTCGCGGTGATTTATCATCCTTCCGTTTATGTTGTGATAGAATTTGTCATAGTCTCCGATGTTTCCGTTAAGTCCTGCAACCATTCCCGTGAATGCGAAATACTCATCGATACCCATGTTTCCGGAGGTGAGGTTTTCGATTTCAGCACAGGTATCAGCAAGCCTGTCCTCAGTATAGAAGATTGCCGGTTCGTTCATATCGTTCCAGAATCCCTCAATGCCAAGCTTTGTGAGAACCGAATATTTTTTTCCGAACCACTTTCTCGCCCGGGGCTGCAAAAAGTCAGGGAAATGTACACGTCCCGGCCATACTGCTCCCACAAAGTCTCCGCCATCGGCATTTTTGCAGAAGTAATTGTTTTGGACACCTTCCTCATAAATATCATAGCCCTTTTCTATTTTAACGCCTGCATCGATTATCGGAACAAGGCGGATACCCTGCGCTTTCATATCGGCAGTAAGCTTCCCGAGATCGGTAAAACGTTCCCTGTCAACGGTAAAATCCTTATAGTGTTCCATATAGTCAATATCAAGATAGATGCTGTCAAGCGGTATGCCCGAAGCCTTGTACTGCCGGGCGACAGTGCGTATATCCTGTTCATTCTTATATCCCCAGCGGCTCTGACCGTAGCCGAATGCCCAGAGTGGAGGAATATAGCTTTTGCCGATAAGCTGTCTGAACTGCTTTACAATATCCTTTTCGTTTTCACCTGTGATTATATAAACGATAAGGTCATTTTTCTCAGCTTTTATCTGCATTTTGCTTCGCCTGGTATATCCAATGTCAAATTCCATTCTGCCCGCATAGTCGAAAAATGCCCCGAAGGTCTGTCTTCCGCTGATTATTATAAAATTATGGGAGCCGTAAAGCGAACGTGCGTCCTCATGGTGATTCGGGTTGTCGTAGTTCCAGCTGACATACTGCCAGCCTCTTTTATTTATCCCTCTTATCTGTTCGCCCAGACCATATACAATATCATCTTCGGAAAGACCGAAGGTAAATGTGCCGTTATTGTCCGTTTCAAAAAAAGGGAGCTTATCCTCAGATTTTGCAATATCCTTTACAACAGCATCAGTTGGGAAAGGGTTCCCGTAAATATATTTTTTTATCATGAAAGCACTTCCTTTGTCAGTGTGTATACAAATCTGTTAAATGCCTGTTCGCCGGTTTCATTTCTTTTGAAAACTCCGGCGTCCAGCAAGACCTGTTCGAAAACTTTGCCAACCTCTGCACGAACGATATCCGAAGCATTTTCTTTTGAAAAATCCGGATGATTCTGCAGTATTTTCTCAGCCCATTCAGCATGAGCAGCAGTAAGCGGGGCATTATGAAGATCTTTTCCGGACAGAAGTCCTTCCTCCACAGCTGCCAGCTCTTTTGCAAGACGTGACGGCAATACTGCCAGTCCCATGACTTCAATCAGACCGATATTCTCCTTTTTGATATGATGTAAAGACGGATTTGGATGAAACAATCCCAGCGGTCGTTCCTCTGTTGTACGATTGTTACGCAAAACCAGATCACATTCATAACAGCTGCCGTTCATTCGTGCAATGGGTGTGATTGTGTTATGCGGTGTTCCATTTGTCTCTGCCAGTATGTCAGCACTTTCATCACTGTAAGTGCGCCATTTTTTCAGAATATAGCTGCAGGCTGCAGACAGACTGCTTCTGTTTTCGGATTTCAGCCGGATAACAGACATGGGCCATTTTACAATGCCTGCCTGTACGCCTGAAAACTGTGGTATACAGAAATTCTTTTCAATTTGTGCTTTTTCCATTGCAAATGTGTATCTTCCGCCCTGAAAATGTTCATGACTGAGAATTGAGCCGCCCACAACAGGCAGGTCCGCATTTGAGCCGACAAAATAATGGGGGAGGTAATCCAGTACGTCAAACAGCTTTTCAAAGACTGTATCATCAATTTTCATCGCCGTATGATTTTCATTGAATACAATGCAATGCTCATTGTAGTAGCCATAGGGCGAATACTGAAGCTGCCAGCTTTCTCCGGAAACGTTCATGGAAACCGGGCGCAGATTTTGTCTTGCCGGATGATTCAGATTTCCTGCAAAGCCCGCATTTTCCGGACACAGCTGACATTTTGGATAAGCTTCTGCCGGTGTCGCTTTTGCAGCAGCAATATCCTTCGGATCTTTCTCCGGTTTGGAACGGTTTATGGTGATATCCAGCGTACCGTAACCGGATTGATAAGTCCACTTCAAATCTCTGGCAATTCTGCCCTGACGAACATAATTTACCTTTTGACTGAAATTAAAATACCAGTCCGTGGCTGTTTCCGGAGATTTTGTATAACGCCGGCAAAATTCAGCTGTTACCTCCCTCGGCATTGGTGTGAGAATTCCCATGAGCTTTGTATCAAACAAGTCACGGGAGGCAGTTGTGTCAGAAATGATATTGTGTGTACAGGCGTAATCCACAAGAGGACAAAGAATCGCATCAATGTCGGCATTATGGCAGTCTGCCCCGGATTCCTGCCAGTCAGTCAGCTGAAAAATCTCCATCAGCTGATTGCGAATTACGTAAATATCTTCCGGAGTAATCAATTCATTTTTTATGGCGTAGCTTATCAGCCGCTGAATATCATCATAAATCATATCCTGCACTCCTTTTATGCATCGTTATCCCTTCGTTATTTCTATACCGCCCGCAGGACGAATCCTCAGAATATAACAGCTTCCGTCACCAAAAATACGGTTCATTTCCTGCGAATAATCATTTACTTTTTCCGCAGGCACAAATGCCTGAATCGTTCCTGCAAAGCCGCCGCCGTGAACTCTGACAGCTCCGTTTTTCCCAAGAATCTTCCTGCTTAACATAATACCAAGGGGAATTTCCTGCTGAGCTGGCTGTGAACAGGAGTACAGATTTTGCAGAAGATTTGCCGAAGATTCGCCCGACTGCCTTAAAAGTTCAAGGAAATAATCCATATTTCCGTCTGAAAGAGCGTTCGTCTCAAGTACAGCACGCTTGTTTTCCGAAAAGAAATGAGCGGCTCTCATTACGGCACGGTCAGAACATTTTTTTCTCAGTTCCGGAATCGCACTGTAAAACTCATTTTCATTCACATCTCTTAGAAACGCTTTCCCAAATTGTGCCGCAATGCTCTCCATTTCAGAGCGTACCGCAACATAATCATCAGTCAGATTTGCATGACTGCCTTTTGTGTCAGTCACGCACAGGCAGTAACCGGATGCTTCAAAGTCATAGGGAAAGCTTTTTATTTCCGGATTTTCTGTATCATGAAAATCAATTGAAACAAGTCCGCCTACAGAGCTTACCATCTGATCCATAAGACCGCTTTTTTTGCCGAAGTACACATTTTCGGCATACTGACCGATTTTGGCAATTTCCACAGCTCCGGCTTTCCCCTGATTGAAATGACTGTCAATGATCGTACCAATCAGAATTTCAAATGCCGCTGATGAGGATAATCCGCTTCCGCTTAAAACGTCTGAGGTAGTGTATACGTCAAAACCGGAAATCCGGACTCCCATTTCGTGAAATCGGGAGGCAATCCCGCGAATCAGTGCTGACGAGCTGCCCTTTTCTTTATTATGTACAGAAAGGTCACTTAAATCAACATAGTTTTGGGAATATCCGACGGACTTTAAACGAATGACACCCTCGTTATGAAATGCAACAACTGCAATTATATCCAGATTTACAGCTGCTGCAAGCACACAGCCATGCTGGTGGTCGGTGTGATTGCCACCGATTTCGGTACGCCCCGGTGCAGAGTAAATCTGAATCTCGTCATGTCCGGGAAAATATTCATTAAATTTTTCTGCTGCTTCAAGATAACGCTTTTTCTGATGTGAAATTATCTGTTCAGAACTGCCGTAGAGTTCTTTTATGACTTTGTCAAAACCGCCATTGTTAAGCTGTTCTTTGAATTTCTGATATTTCATAGGACGTCCTCCTGTTAGTTTTCGGCAATAAAATGCATTTCAGCCGGTGCATAATCTCCCCATGACTCCGGCAGTAAAATTCCGCCGTTCATAAGTGCGGATCCGCTGTAAATGTTTCCGTTTTCAGCAAGGCGGTAATTGATTTCCGGCAGCAGTCCGCGCAGTCGGATATGATACTGTGTATGATTTGGCTCTGTATGGAAAATAACGCTGTGTACAAGTACTTCCTTCTGATTTTCCGAAACAAATTCCCATACCGCAAATTTGTCTTTCATAGGATTGCTAAGCCTGTAGTAAGAACCATTGTGAATCAGCGGGCCGTATTTTTTAAAGCGGATAATCTGTTCCTTTACCTCCTGCTTTTCTGACTCAGACAGCGTATTCAGGTCAAGTTCATAGCCAAAGCTGCCGGCCATAGCAGTAACAGCTCTTGTTTCAATTGGGGTTACTCGTCCGGTCTGGTGATTCGGAACAGCTGAAACATGAGAACCTACAGCAGAAACCGGATAGAAAAATGATGTTCCATATTGTATTTTTGTGCGCTCATAAGCGTCTGTGTCATCACTGCACCATATCTGCGGACAGTAGTAAAGCATACCTGCGTCAAATCGTCCGCCTCCGCCACTGCAGCCTTCAAAGAGTATTTCAGGAAAGGCGGAAGTCAGGCGTTCAAGAAGTTCATAGAGTCCCAGTACATAGCGATGCGGCATTTCACCCTGATTTGCCGATGAAAGGCATGGCGTGTACCAGTCGCATATACTGCGGTTCATATCCCATTTCACATAAGAGATACTGGCGCTGTTGAGAACCTTGCTTATTGTATCAAAAAGGTATTCTCTGACTTCCTGATTTGTCATATCCAGTACCAGCTGATAACGGCTTTTGACCGGATTTCTTGATGGTATCTTTATAGCCCATTCAGGATGCTCACGATAAAGATTGCTGTTCTCTGAAACCATTTCCGGTTCAAACCATAATCCGAATTTCATACCCATTGCGTTTATCTTTTCAGCAAGCTTTCCAAGTCCGCCGTGCAGCTTTTCTTCGTTTACAAACCAGTCTCCGAGTCCGGAACAGTCATCATCTCTTTTGCCGAACCAGCCGTCATCCAGTACCAGAAGATCCACGCCGAGCTCTGCTGCCTGCTCAGCGATTTTAATTATCTTCTGTTCGTCAAAGTCAAAATAGGTGGCTTCCCAGTTGTTTATCAGAACCGGACGTTCAGCCAGTTTATATTTACCTCTGCAAACGTGTTCACGGATAACCCTGTGAAAATTATGGGACAAAGTTTCCATGCCGCAGCCACTGTATGACAGTATTACTTCCGGTGTATCAAAGGTGTCAGAGGGTTTAAGCTCCCAGCGGAACATATCCGGGTGAATACCCATAACAAGACGTACCTGATTTAACTGGTCAAGCTGTATTTTTGTCTGAAAGCTGCCGCTGTACATAAGAGTCGCACCAATACAGCTGCCTGAAGTTTCAGTACAGTCCGGTGAACAAAGCAGAACAGATGGATTCTGCTGATGGCTTGAAGTTCCTCTTGTGCTTGAACTTTCCTGAATGCCATGATTCAGAGGCATTCGTTCTGTCTGACGTTCCATGGCGTGTCTGCCGTGAAAATGAATCCACTCCCAGTCTCCATGCGGAATATCAAGGCAAAGACTTGCCGCTCTGGTAATTGTGACCGGGTCAGCTGAGTTGTTGGTGACTGAAACACACCGTGTGATGATATCAAGCTTTTCGATTACGCCATATTTTAATGTTATTTCAATATCTGAACAGGTATCTTTCAGAATGATTTCCAGCGTATCTGATTCACTCTCGTCTGCGTATACGGAAGGCAGCCCGTTTATGCCGTATTTTCCTTTGATTGCACGATAACTCTGATATCTGAGGTCAAGGGCGCTGCTGCCGTCTGAATGAGTTACAGCCACCGCCGGTATTCTGTAATCACCACCCCCCTCACACGAATACTCCAGCGGTAAAGTATCAAGGGAATAAGTGCGGTCATCTCCAGCCTCATATATGTTTCCGGAAAAGCCGACATCCGGAAAATTAAGCAGATATTCCATATCATATCCGGTTTTCTCACCATACCACAAATGCTTTAATGAGCCGTATTTATCAACTTTCATCTGATATTCCGTATTTTTTGTTATGAGCTGAAACAAACCGGTTTCTTCATTTATTATGATTGCCATATGAACACCTCGTTTATTTTATATCAAACTGCCAGGTTGACAGATTTGCTTTTAATGTTATGCTTTCTGCACCGTATTTTCTTGTAATTACAAGTTTATCATCATCTGCACTGACTTCTATTGTACCGTCAAGTGAAAATGCCGGATGAGTATTTCTGAGAATCATAAGTTCTTTAAGTTTTTTAACTACCGGGCGGTTCTGTTCCCTGTCAACTTCTTCCGCAGTATAATAATGGCGGTTGATATCACGTCCGTTTTTAGTATGTTCCATAAGTTCAATATCATTTGAGCCTGCAAGCATTCCCACATAGTAGACCTGAGGAATACCCGGAGCGAAAAACTGAATTGCACGGGCAAGCAAATAGGCATCATCGTTGTTGCCGAGCGCAGAATAGTATGTAGTATTGACCTGATAGATGTCAAGATTGTTATATGCCTCAGAGCTGTATATTTTCTTCACGTTTGCGCCCTGACTGTACATCTGTTCCTTGACCGCTTCAATCTCTTCATCCGGCAGCAGGTCTTTTACATCAACAATGCCGATACCGTCATGGGTATCAAGAGTAGTAAACTGCTTCATGGGGCATTTTTCAAGCCAGTCTCTGAGATACTTTCCGGTGTGATTGTAAAGTGCATGAAGTGTAAGTACAGGAAGTGCAAAGTCATATATCCAGAATCCCTTGTCTGCAATTTTCATAGGGATAGTATAGTGCTCGTGAATTTCCGGAAGAATTTCCGCATTTTCTTCTTTCACGATTTTTTCAATATCATAAAGCAGTTCCCAGATATCCGGTTCTATAAAGAAACAGCTTGTGTCTGCTTTTTTCACAGCATAGGCAAAGGCGTCAAGGCGAATTACTGCCGCACCGTGACTGCACATATCCTTTAATGTACGGCGGATAAATTCCTTTGTTTTATCCGTTGTCACATCAAGGTCAATCTGTTCTTCGCAGAATGTACACCAGATTTTTTCTTTTGAGCCGTCTTCAAATTCTGCCTCAATATATGGAGCGCGGGGCTTTCTTTTATAAATTTTATCTACCTGTTCCTGCGTAGGTTCACCGTTCCAGAATTTGCTGTAACGAATGAAAAAGTCCTTATATTCCGAAGATTCTTTCTTTTGCAGGAAATCCTGAAAGTATTCTGAGCTTGCTGAAATGTGATTGACCATGAAGTCAAACATCAGGTAGTATTCCTTTCCGATTGATTCAATATCAGAAAAGTCGCCGAATGCCTCGTCAACCTTGTCATAACACACAGGAGCAAATCCGCGGTCTGCTGATGACGGGAAAAACGGAAGAATATGCACACCGCCCACAGCGTCTCTGTAGTGTTTATTCAGAATCTCATGAAGATCCTTCAGATTTTTTCCCATGCTGTCTGCATAGGTAATCAGCATAATTTTATTCTGTAAATTCATAAAAACACCTCTTTAATATTCCGGTATCTGCGGCACAGAACCGCAGATATTGGAAATGTAGTGATGAAGAAGATTTGTATTTATTATCATCCTTTGACTGCACCGTTTGCAACTCCGCCGATAATCTGTTTCTGACAGATAATATAGAAAATCAGAATAGGAATAAGTGCAAGGAGGTAGGACGCAAATGCAAGGTTATAGTTTGTGCCGAACTGAGTCTGGAAATTTAACTGAGCAAGCGGAAGTGTGGTTTTCTCTGAACCGGACATAATAACAAGGGGTGTCATTACATCATTCCATGTGCCAAGAGCTGTTAATACGGCAACTGTTGCGTGCATTGGATTCATCATTGGGAAAATTATCTTCCAGTATGTTTTCCAGGTGGACGCACCGTCAATTTCTGCTGCCTCCTCCATTGCAAAAGGAATATTTTTAAGGTAGCCACTGTAAAGCATAACGTTCATTGGCATATAAAATACCACATAAAGAATTATTACACCGAACATATTGTCAATATTGAGTTTTGCAGTTTCCTTTACAAGTGGCATCATCAGAATTGCAAATGGTACGAACATGCCGCTGACTATATAGAAGTATACGAACCTGAATCCCTTGTGACTTGCCATACTTCTGCCGATTGCATAACCAGCCATGGAGTGAATTACAAGCGATAATACAATTGTAACGCCGGTAATCAGCACACTGTTTCCGAGCGAATTCCAGAAGTCTGTCACACGCATAGCCTCTGCGAAATTGTCAAGGCTGAAACTCTTTGGCAGGCTTAATGCACCTGCAACATCATTGGTCATTTCAGAAGGTGATTTAAATGCAATGACAATGGTCATATAAAGGGGGAATAATATAGTCAGACAGCCAAGAATCAAAATCACGGTCAGGAAAATACTGGATTTGCTGTCCTTGTCATTCTTTATTTCATCGGCTGATTTAATGCGTACTACGGGTGGTTTTGGAACACTGTGTCTTTCTGAACTCATAACTGTTCCTCCTTTTTATTTGTAATAATAAGCTGGATAACCGAAATTGCAACGATTACGACAAAAAATACAACTGCGTTTGCACTTTGAAATCCGAACTGACCTCCGTCCATACCGTTGCGATAGATAAGATAGGATATGGATTCTGTACTCTGAGCTGGTCCGCCCTTGGTAAGTGACATGATCTGGTCGAAAACCATAAGCATATTTTTTGTACTGAGTATCAGATTGGTTGAAATAAACGGAAGCAGGAGAGGAAGTGTAAGTTTTCTGAATGTGTACCATTTTCCTGCACCGTCAATGGCGCTTGCCTCGTATATATCTGCCGGAATCGTCTGAAGTCCTGAGATATAGATAATCGTGTTCATAGCAACAGTCTGCCATACGCCGACTATCAGAACGCCTGTCCATGCCCACTTTTCACTTGCAAGAATACTGCTGCTGAGAAAATCAATATGTAACGCCTTTGCAGCTGTAGGAATGATATATGTGAAAATGAAGCTGAAAATATATCCTACAACCAGTCCGCCTAAAATATTCGGCAGGAAGTACATTCCTCTCAGGGTATTCCTGAATTTAATCTTACTGTTAAGTCCCATTGCAATAAGCAGAGAAAGGACATTTACAAGTATCGTTCCGGATATTGCATATTTGAAGGTGAATAAGTATGATTTTCCCACTCTGCTGTCCTGAAACAGCTCAGCAAAATTTCTTAAACCTACGAAGTCATAAGAACCGTAGCCGCGATAATTGGTAAGACTGTAAAATGCACCGGTAATCAGCGGGATAGTATTGAATACAAAAAAGAGTATCAGAGCAGGCAGAGTCATCAGCAAGAGAGTTTTTGTTCTCTTTGACATTGGTTTTTTAGCTTTTTTGATTCCTTTCATTTCAGTCCCTCCTCATATTTTCTGACTTTTTCAATCAGGTCACGGTTATAGCGTTTCCATTCCTTATCAAAACGGTTGAGGAATACCTCAGCGGCGTCATCACTTTCGTCCATAAGATAAGTCTGGATCATAGCATCAACGCTCATTTCACTTGGATAATGATGATCGTGGAAATCGGACATTCTGTCTGCTTCAATGTAAGACTTCATACCGTCAATCATGGAGGGCAGCTTAAAATCTCCCTGCTTGCATGGAACTGCATTCTGATTGTCCAGATAAATCTGAATGGTTTCATCGTTGTAAAGAAATCTTAGAACCTCATATGCAGCTTCTTTGTTTTTGCATTCCTTCATGACAGAAAACTGCAAATCAACTCCTGAATTTAAAACATTATCACTTTCTTTTTCATTTGCCGGGAAAGTGAATGAGTCAATATTCATGTCCGGATTCACTGACAGTATCTGAGGTACTGCATAGCTGCCGATTGGGTACATTGCTGATTCTTCTCTTGCAAAAGCTGTGCAGGCGTCGTTATAGCTGTAAGCGTAGGGATTTGGCTCTGCATATTCAAGCAGAACTTTCATTTTATCTGCAACTTCTGCATAGCCCTCGGTAAAGGTTGTATTGCCTGAGTTTACCTGTGAGCATATATCTGCATCTGCAAGGCCAACTGCCAGCGCATTCCATGGTGCAAGGGTCGTCCATGTGTCCTTGAATCCAAAATACAAAGGCTGCTGACCGCTGGACTGAATCGTTTTACACAGGTTAGTAAATTCTGTCCATGTGGTCGGTATCTCCCAGCCGTTTTCTTCAAACATATCCTTGTTATAAAGAATACCTGCACAGTTTGCCACATACGGTAAAGCGTAAACACCATCCTGAGGGATAAATTCCAGGTCTTTTTCGATTTGCATGTAGGAAGGCTTGATGTCCGAAACACCGTCAAAATCGGAAATATCCATAAACAGTTCAGCGTCAAGAAAGTTGGAATAATTGATGTCGCCGCCTATCCCGACGATATCAGGATAATCTTCCTTAATAAGACGTGTTTTCAGAATGGTCATAGCCTCGTTAGGTGATTCGATTTTCAAAACAATGTCATCATGTGTGGCATTGAACCGTTCCTCGATTTCCTCAAATGCCGCAACGGCCTCCGGTTTATACTGAAGCATTCTGATTTCAGTTTTTCCGTCACTGCCGGATGTACTGCTGCAGCCTGCCAAAAGAAGTGAAGATATTGTTGCTGCTAAGGTCAGACAGGTTAAATGACTTCTTTTTTTCATGTTATTGCCCTCCTTATAGTATTTTAATGATTATCGCTTTCGGTAGTTATATTATAACATACCATTTTACGATTGGTAAATAGCACGATTCTATAAAAAATATACCAGTATGCAATTTTTGTAGCATATTGTGCAGACAGTCTTGCATATTGGTATATTTATATGTTATAATATTTAAAACGCAGGTCAAAACATCTAAATTGTATAAACACATCAAATATGAATTTATCAAAAATTATGAATTCGGAGGGTATGGTATGCATGATTTGATTTTTTCTGTATTTCCCAGTGAAAATTTTGTGGATTTGGGATTGTACCAGTTTGGACGTGAACAGTGTACGCCGTCACATTCTTTTGGACCTGCAGCCCGCAACCACTATTTATTTCACTACGTCATTTCCGGTACAGGAACACTTATGGCAGACGACAGCAAGGGGAATACAAAAACCTATTCTGTGAAAAGTATGCAGGGATTTATGATTTTTCCGGATCAGATAACGACATATATCGCTGATAAGGAGCTGCCATGGGAATATGTGTGGATAGAATTTGACGGACTGCGCGCCAAATCCATCGCTGAATCAGCGGGTTTAACGATGGACACACCGATATATAATGCACGATCCCAAAGCCTCAGAGAGAATATGATGAACGAAATGCTGTATATGACGCAAAACAGTGAATCGTCACCGTTCCACCTTATAGGACATTTATATCTGTTTCTGGATTATCTGATGCGTTCCGCCGCCGGTACTAATATTCAGAAGGGCAGTCAGCTTCGTGACTTTTATATCCATGAAGCGCTGAACTTTATGGAGCATAACTTTCAGAATGATATTTCTGTGGAAGATGTGGCGGCTGTATGCGGGTTAAACAGAAGTTATTTCGGAAAAATTTTCAAAAAGGCTGTTGGAAAATCTCCTCAGGAATTTCTGCTTAGCTATCGCATGGCTAAAGCTGCGGAGCTGCTTAAACTTACACAGCTTTCAATAGGAGATATAAGCCAGGCAGTCGGCTATGAAAATCAACTGCATTTTTCAAGAGCTTTTAAGAATATATATGGCATTCCACCGAGAGAGTGGCGGAATCGTAACAGAATAAGTATATAAACAAGTGTGATTTTTTCTGCCAGTTTCATTAAATATATTGTGGTATTGTCTGTCCCGCGAAAAAATGACTGACCCTTAAAATCAACAGTTTTAATTGAATTTATTAAAATTATATGGTATAATTACAATACATGTCAGAACAAATTACAGTGAGAGTCAAAATATAGTAAACGCAATAAATAAATTGCGTTTACTATTAGCCGATTTGCACGGAGATGACGCAGTCATCGGATGTGCAAGGCAATATAAATAAAATAATTATAGTGAAAGTCAAATTTATTTTGACGTTCACTATAATTTTCACGTTGGATACAGACATAAAATATCAGATAAAGTGAGAAACCACATGGAAGAAAAAACGAATTTAAAATATTTTTCGAAAAATGAAAAAAGAAAATTTTTTCAGTCGAAGTACGATTATTATCGTTCCTTTAACAGAGGAATGCTGTTGATTGCTGTTGCGGCATATCTTTCCTTCTTTTTTACGGACTGCGGTATATTCGGAAGGTTTGCCTATGAAACGCTTATTCCGAGGTGTATTGTTATTGTGCCGTTTTTGATATTCCGGATTATGGAATCAAAAATCAAAGATTACAGGATTATGGTTGTTGCGTATTATGCACTGATACATTCAATTATCTGGCTGACAGACTGGTCTACATATCTGCTTCCGGACAGGCAGTATGCAATGTCAGGAATGATTATAATGAATCTGATTTTTGCGTGTGCAGGTTTTGCTGCCCCGTTCTGGTACAGCACAGTTGCCCATGCACTTATGATTGCGGACATTGCGATAGCCAATCTGTTCCTTCACTACAATAATCTTCATATGATGTTTCTGTTTAATGTTCCGTGCGTGATTGCTATATGCATGATGCATTATCTGATGCAGAATGCCTATCTTGAGCAGTATACTACAAAAAATATGCTTCAGAAAATGGCTTTGCTTGATCAGCTCACAGAGGTTGATAACCGTAACAGACTAAGGGAAATCTGCAGACCTTCCACTTCAGAGTTCAGTTTTTCATCGGATATGGATGTCAGTGTACTGCTTATGGACATTGATTATTTCAAACAGGTAAATGACGAACTCGGACATGAGGCCGGAGATAAAGTGCTTGTTCATCTTGCAAAACAGCTGAAGACCTGTGTGCGTGCTGCTGACTATATAATCCGCTGGGGCGGAGAGGAGTTTTTAATTCTCATGCCGGGCTGCGGAACGGAAAGAGCGGTTGACATTGCTGAAGAAATCCGTAAAAAAACAGAAGGCAGCGATAACGGAGTCTGTAAAATAACCATTTCCGTCGGCGTTGCAGCATACAAAGGCGGCGATTATCATGAAGTAATTAAAAATGCCGATGAAGCGATGTATCAGGCTAAGAGAAACGGAAGAAATCAGGTTGTTCTGTACAGTGAAAATTAGCCGGAGATGTATGGTACAACTTATGAAAATATTAAAAATGCAGTTCTCAGGATTTTTGGGAACTGCATTTCAGATTTCAGGTAGTTTGGCCGAAGTAAAAGCATGGTTTTACATCAAACCTTAAAAACTATATCAAATCTCAAAGTTTTTACTGTTATACCAGTAAAAACTTCTTGACTAAAGAAAGTTTTTTGGGTATAATAATGTGCATCGGAGGTGTTGCTATGATTATCAGACCTGATTATATTGAAGCTATCAAGCCGTTTATTGATGTTCCGCTTGTAAAAATCCTCGCAGGAGTCCGTCGCTGCGGCAAGTCTACTATCCTTGCGATGATGGCTGAGGAACTGAAAAAGCGTGGAATAAGCAGTGAAAATATTATCGAACGCAGATACAATGAAATGGATATTTATGAAGGCTTTACTGCAAAGGATATGTACAACGACCTGAAAACTGCCATTCAGGGCAAAGGCAGATGCTATCTGTTTCTCGATGAGCTTCAGGAAGTTGTGGGCTGGGAAAAGGTTGTGAACAGTCTGCTTGAAGGCTGTGATGTTGATATTTACGTTACAGGCTCAAACTCGAAGTTGATGTCAAGCGAGATTTCAACCTACCTGACAGGACGATATGTTTCGATTCCTGTTTACACGCTCTCCTTCAAGGAATATCTCACATTCAAGAACAAGGATTTTTCCGAAGCGAGAGCAGTATTTGACGAGTATATCCAGTACGGCGGTTTTCCGCTTATTGGTATCAGTGATTTCGATACACGTTCCGCTTATCAGATTGTGGAGGGAATTTATGCTTCCGTTATCACAAGAGATATTTCCAAACGTCATAAGATACGAAACAATGAGCTTTTCGACCGTGTGGTACGCTATATTATTGAAAATGTGGGAATGACATTTTCAGCTTCGTCAATTGTCAAATTTCTCAGGAGCGAAAATCGCAGTCTTTCAGTGGAAGCGATTTACAACTACATCAAGTGGCTCACGGAAGCGTTTATTATTTATCCCTGCAAGAGATACGATTTACAGGGTAAGGCTGTCCTAAAAACACAGGAAAAATATTATCTTTCCGACATTTCTTTCAGATACAGTCAGATGGGCTTTGATCGAAAGATGCTTTCTGCAATGTTTGAGAATGTGGTGTATCTTGAAATGAGGCGAAGGGGCTACGATGTATATATTGGCAAGAACGGCACAAAGGAGATTGACTTTGTGGGAGTTCGCAGAGAAGAACGCATCTATGTGCAGGTCTGTGTGGAGCTTCTGACAGAGTCAACCCGTGAAACGGATAATCTTATGGAAATCAAAGACCATTATCATAAGTACGTTGTCTGCCGTGACCCGCTTGCGATTGGTAATGACAATGGTATTGAGATCGTGCATATAGCGGATTTTCTGCTGAGAGAGTACTGGTGATTTCAGGGAGATAAAATATGCACCGCCATGAAGCGATGCATAAAAACAATGTCAAACATTATTTTTTAAACCCGTCGAATTCGAGGGGTTTAAAATCTGAATTGTGAGCATGAAATATAGTCAGGATAAGTCTTGTGGCAGAATTCTACTGAAGATGGGTCACCGACGTGTTCGCCGCAGATACTAATGTGGAGGTTTGGATCTAAGGAAAAAAGATGCTCTGTAAGGATTCCCTCTTTCTGTTAATATTTAATTTTATTAGTATGTTTGGACAAATACTCACTAAAGGACAGAGCTCCTAATTTACGGCGCTTTGCAAGCATGTTAGCCCAGATTTGATTTCCTTCTGATTCGGTTATAAGCCCATTATTCAGTGCCTCTATTAGTATATCTCCGGTTGTAACATGAGATAGATTATATTTTCTAACATACTGACTGATATCACGAAGATTATTGCTTGCAAGAACTCCATTGTTTTCTTTTGCGAGAGCAATTGAAGCGGCTTCTCCGTCACCAATAATTTTATAACCGTTTTCTGGGGCGGTTGTCATTTGCAGATAAAGTTTATATTCATTTTTTGAAATATCCATATCCATTATTTCGGCTTCTTTTGCCTGAATAAGTGTATCAACACGCTGACGCAGATGGGGAACAGATGACAGTTCGTTATATACTTGCTTTGGAATAACAATTCTCTTTGAATACAGTTTAGTAAGCAGACTCTGTCCGTTTATCCAGAGAAAAGCTGATATACAGTCGCTGTCGAAGAAAAATGAATCAGTCATTCAATTCCTCCTCGTCTGAATCATCGCCAAAAACAAGGTCATGTCTGAGTGCTTCAAGTAAGAGTTGTTCAAATTTTCCGTCTGAAATCAGTTCCTTATCAAGAAGCGTTTGGGCTTGTTTTATATAATATCCATAGGTTTTGCGTTCTTTTTCAGACCCTGATGGTTTGTATAGCGAAGTATCGTAACCGAGATTTGCGGCTGTACGCATAACATTATTTCTGTATTCTTCCATAAGTTCGGTTGTAATCAACTTTTCCTCAAGCAAACGATAGAGCATCGCCTGATGGCTAACTCTGTAAAGTTGTTCCAGTTGAATAACCTCTTCAAATGTAATGGTATTTATTTTTTTATTCAATATTTCACCTTCAAGTGGCATTAAGAAATAAGCTGCGAACTGATCGGCGCATCGCTCAATTTCATTACCTTTACCAATATCCTTTTTGCATATAATTGTTTTTTGACTGTCATCAAAATAGTAATGGTATAATTCGTGGGCGATTGAAAAATTCTGACGGCCAATAGACATAGATGAATTAATCGCTATTACAGTATCTTTTCCAATCTTGACGCACATACCACTTATGTTATTACCCATAGGATATAGGATGAGTGAAAAATGAGGAATGTTTTGGACGATATGAAATGCGTCTATAGGGGATGTGTCGCTTTCTCCTAGTTTTTTTCTTATTGAAACTGCCTGGTGGTATATTTTTAATTTGTCAATCATATTAGTCACCTAGCAACTTTGTCATAAAATCAGCGTTTAAAGCTATTTTGTTTATGATGGATATTGTTTTCAAATCATCTGCTGTAAGGTTGCTGGCTCTGAACGCACAAACAGTAGAAGTGTAATTGGAATCAGTTAGCAAGGATTGAACGGAAACACCAAATAATGACGAGAGACTGTTAAGCATGTCGGCTGTAAATGAACGTTCTCCTTTTTCAATTTTTGAAATCAGACTTTGGTCAACGTTTAAAAAATCGGCAATATTCTGTTGCGTATATCCATTTTTTTCTCTTAATTCTTTTATTTTTAAATTGATATCCATAATAATCACTCCCTGTACACTATATTATATCTCGGCAGAGTCATAAAGTCAATGATTTATTAATGAAAAAATATGACGAATTTTTTATTTTGATTTTCTCAAAAAAATTAAACTTAAAAAACTTAGACTTAGAATAAAGTTAACGGTCAATAAAAAAGGATGCCCGCACCCAACAGAACGAGTACATTGATATCAAACCTCATTTTGCAAAATTGAAATCCAGTCTCGTCTTGAATGCCGAAAACGAATAACAGAAACGGTTTTGGTTTCTTCATGGATAACATAAAATGCCATATAGTTATTTACGAGCTGAAAGCGTAATCCGTTTGAAGCAAGGAAGCTGTCACGAACAAGCGGATTGATATACGGAGTTTCGGCTAACGCCGCGATTTTTTCATCTACGGAGTCGAGCAGTCTGTTAGCTGCTTCTTTATTCATCAGCGTGTCGGAAATATACAAAGCCGCCGAGCGTATATCCTGCACAGCTGTTTTTGTGAGAACTATCTTATACATCAACCGTTAATCTCTTTGCGGATATTGTCAAGGCCTTCGGAGAATGAAATTACATTTTCGCTTCGGTCGTCCTGCAAGCCTTTTTCAAGAAGAGTGTATAATTCAAGCCTGCCCTTGAGTGCTTCGTAAGCTTCAATGCTCATTACAGCAAGGTCACCTTTTCCGTTCCTGGTGATGAAAACAGGCTCTGAATATTTGTGACAAAATTCAGAAATTTCATTATAGCTGTTTCGCAAATCTGCTGACGGTCTGATTGTCGGCATAACACCACCTCCTAATATATCAATATTATATCAAAATTCTGATATATAGTCAATGGGATTTTTGCTCGTTATACCATCCGGTAAGTCGCATGTCAGTAACAAATATGTCATTTTTCCTACATCCTTATTATATCATTTGCAACTTACAAAAATCATCCCACCGAACAGCGATTATGCTGAAACAGTGGGATGTGTGTTTTAGGTTAAGTGAATTTAAACCGATACCTTATTCGATTCCAAATTCCTCATACAGCTTCTGAAGGTATTCGGTATCTGATGCAGCTTTGAATGCATCATCCTTTCTTCCGGCCTCTTCAAGTGCCCTGAATAAAGTACGAAGCTTGTTTTCACCTTCAGCTCTGCCTTTTTCTTCACCTTTATTCATACCGTCATTATAACTTTCCCATACAAGATTCTTCTCATGAATCTCAGTAACATATTCCTGGTCAAAAAGAATATCCATCATAGTAAACACCTCGTTTTCATGCTTCTTAACGAAGTCTGCAAGGATGTTGTTCAAAAGACAGTATTCGGTAAGTTTCTTAACAGCAAGATTAAGGTCATGACTGTATGTCTTCCTCATCTCATTTGCAGCTTTGCAGAATCTGAAATACTGGCTGACATAATCGCCGTCTCTGGAAGATGACCTGATTATTTTCACGCTGAGATTAACTTTCTTTGTCCCGTCTGAAGAGGGAAGATACAAAGAAGCAAAGTCAATCGTATCCGGTACATCCTTTTTATCACCTGTGTAGATAACATAAAATTCCGGTGTCGGTGGTATCCTCCGGGTGAAGTGACCTGTATAAATCCAGAGTGTACTTTGTTTCACTGAATAAAGTCGTAAAAACGCTGTCCTTGACAGCACGCCTCATTTTTTGCCCATAAATGTTCTTTTTTGTAAATAAAAGTATAGAATACCTATATTTCACATCAAAGGAGAATAAATGTCAATTAGAGTTTTTAACAAATTTTACTATCCAAAACATGTAATTATACCATATTTCGACAGTTATGAATTTGTTTTCTAAGTATATTATACCACGTTTTTAATCTTATTTCAATGACGAAATGAGAAACGAATTATACGAGAGAGACACCTCTTAAAGAGGGGGAAAAAATCTTTATGAGAGAATTAATTCCATTAACAAAACAACAGGGGATGATAATGTATAAAAAAACAAACATCCATATGTCAACTATAAATAATGATATATAAAAGTCATTTTATCTTTACATATTTCGGTATGTTAGATAAAAACGTGAGAATTTTAAAGAAATAATTTACTATTGACATTATTTTATTGATGTGCTAAAATGATAGTTATATAGGCTATGCTTTAAATTACGGAATGTGTATTTTACTGCAGGCGAAACTTTGAAAAATGCAGAGTATTGGAAATCTATTTACATAATTCTTTTGGTTTCTGCTTGTTTGCAGGGTCGGGGGAGTCAGGAAATAATAAAACATTTATGACTTTTGATGGTACGATTCGCTCGGTGGTGCAAAGAAGAAAGAGATACTGCTCTGAAAATGTGATTATTAACGTCAGGGGAAATTAGTAAGATGTTTAAGGCGAAAAAAGAAATTAAACGGTTTGAAAACAAGATCTGGTTGTCCTCACCTACGATGCATGGTGATGAGATAAAGTATGTTACTGAAGCATACGAAACTAACTGGATGTCAACGGTAGGACAGAACATTAACGAAGTTGAGAGACTTTCGGCTGAGTATGTTGGATGTAAATATGCAGTTGCTCTTTCAGCAGGAACTGCTGCACTTCATCTTTGTACCAAACTTGCAGGCGAAAAGCTTTACGGAATGCCAAAAGCAAATGAAGGTGCTCTTCAGGGAAGAAAAGTATTCTGTTCAGATGTTACTTTCGATGCGACAGTAAATCCAATCGCTTATGAAAACGGCGAGGCGGTATTTATCGATACAGAGAGAGACACATGGAACATGGATCCGGCTGCACTTGAAAAGGCATTTGAACTTTATCCTGACGTAAAGCTTGTAGTACTTGTTCATTTATATGGTACACCGGCTAAGATTGATGAGATCAAAGCGGTATGTGACAGACACGGTGCTCTTATTATTGAAGACGCTGCTGAGTCATTAGGTGCTTCGTACAAAGGTAAGCAGACAGGTACATTTGGCGACTATAATGCGATTTCTTTTAACGGGAACAAGATTATTACCGGTTCTTCGGGTGGTATGTTCTTTACTGACAGCAGAGAAGATGCTGAAAAGGTGAGAAAATGGTCAACACAGAGCCGTGAGGCTGCTCCGTGGTATCAGCATGAGGAGATAGGTTACAACTACAGAATGAGCAATGTTATTGCTGGTGTTGTTCGTGGTCAGCTGCCTTATCTTGATGAGCATATTGCTCAGAAGAAGGCGATTTATATGAGATACAAGGAAGGACTTAAGGGACTTCCGGTTAAGATGAATCCGTATGATGAAAAGAACAGTGAACCGAATTTCTGGCTGAGTTGCATTATTATAGATGAAGATGCAATGTGCAAACAGGTAAGAAGCGGTCAGGATGTTGCTTACATAGCTGAATCAGGTAAGAGTTGTCCTACTGAGATTCTTGAAAAACTCGCGGAATACAATGCTGAGGGAAGGCCGGTATGGAAGCCGATGCATGCTCAGCCTGTTTACAGGATGAATGCGTTTATTACTGCTCAGGGTAATGGAAGGGCTAAGACTAATGCTTATATTGAAGGCGGATGTGAAGACGTTGGTATGGATATTTTCCAGAGAGGGCTTTGTCTGCCGAGTGATAACAAGATGACTGCGGAAGAGCAGGATGTGATTATTGAGATTATCAGGAGTTGTTTTGAATAATGTACGCAAGGTATTTTAAGCGTGTGATTGACTTTGTTCTTTCACTGATTGCATTGATTGTGCTTTCGCCGGTGCTGCTTATTCTTTGCGGGCTGGGAGCTGTGTTTATGAGGGGAAATCCGTTCTTTACTCAGCTGAGGCCGGGGAAGGATGAGAAGATTTTCAAGCTTATTAAGTTCAGGACTATGGATAACAGGAAGGATAAGGATGGGAATCTGCTTCCGGATGAGGTTAGATTGAATGCATATGGGAAGTTCCTCAGGAGTACGAGTCTTGATGAGCTTCCGGAGTTGCTGAATATACTTGTGGGGGATATGGCGATAATTGGGCCGAGGCCGCTTTTAGTACGTTATTTGGAAAGATACAACGATGAACAGAAACACAGACATGATGTAAGACCTGGTCTTACAGGATATGCACAGGCTCATGGAAGGAATGCTGTTTCATGGGAAGAAAAGTTTGCAATGGATGTGTGGTATACGAGAAATATCAGTTTTATGACTGATGTTAAGATAATTATAGATACAGTAAAATCAGTTTTAAAACGCGATGGAATAAGCTCAGAGACTTCTGCAACTATGGAGGAGTTTATGGGGACACCAGAAGATAAGGTTTGTGAATGGAGTGCTCCAAATTGAAAAGGTTAGCAATTATAGGTGCCAGTGGACATGGAAAGGTAATTGCAGATATCGCATTAAAAAATGGATATGAAGATATAATTTTTTATGATGACAATGAAGAAATTAAGGAGTGTGCTGGATTCCCGGTTGTAGGAAAATGCAGTGATGCTTTTGAAATAGACTGCGATAAAATAGTTGCAATTGGAAATGCGGTTATTCGTGAAAAGATTCAGAAATTAATAAAGACGGTTACTTTGATACATCCTGATGCAGTTATAAGCAGGAGAGTAAAAATTGGTGAAGGAACCGTTATCATGGCGGGAGCTGTTATTAATTCTGATTCGATAATCGGTAATGGCTGTATTATTAATACTGGAGCATCGGTTGATCATGATTGTGTTATAGGCGATTATGTTCATGTGTCGGTTGGGGCTCATGTTGCTGGCACTTGTAAGATTGATGACAGAACATGGATTGGAGCAGGGGCTACTGTAAAAAATAATGTAGATATTTGCAGTGACTGTATGGTTGGTGCAGGTGCTTTGGTTGTTAAAAATATAAATAGTAAGGGTACATATGTTGGTGTCCCAGTTAGGAAAATAAAATGAGAGTGCTTATTCTGGCTAATAATGACGTAGGATTATATAAATTTAGGAAAGAGCTTCTTGAGGAATTAATAAAGGAAAATCATGAAGTATATGTTTCACTTCCGAATGGAGATTTTATTTCAAGTATAGAAGAAATTGGTTGCAAGTTTATTGAAACTGAATTTTCAAGACATGGGATTAATCCTCTTGATGAATTAAAAATTTTAAAAAAATATAAAAAATTACTTAGAGAATTAAGACCTGATGTTGTATTTACATATACAATTAAACCGAATGTATATGGCGGAATGGCTTGTGGAAGTTTAGGAATACCGTATATTGCAAATATAACTGGGTTGGGAAACGCTGTAGAAAATCCTGGGGTAATGCAAAAAATTACTCTTTTCTTATATAAACTTGGTTTAAAAAAAGCTCAAAAAGTCTTTTTTCAAAACACTGAAAACAGAGATTTTATGCTAAAACATAATGTAATAAATGGAGCTCATGATTTATTACCAGGTTCAGGAGTTAATCTGAATAATTATGTAGTTCATGAATACCCATCAGATGATGTGATAAACTTTGTGTTTGTTGCTCGTATAATGAAAGAAAAAGGCATTGACCAGTATTTTGATGCTGCAAAATTTATAAGAAATAAGTATCCAAATACAAGATTTCACATTTGTGGGGCTTGTGAGGATGATTATAGTGAAAAACTTAAGGAACTTGAGAATAATGGAATAATTATATATCATGGATTAGTAAAAGACATGTCAGAAATATATAAAATGGTACATTGCACTATACATCCCACATATTATCCTGAAGGATTATCTAATGTTCTTCTTGAAAGTTGTGCATCTGGTAGACCGATAATTACAACAGATCGTTCAGGATGCAGAGAAGTTGTAGATGATGGTATAAATGGATATGTTATTTCACAAAAAAGCAGTGAAAGTTTAATTGAAAATATTGAAAAGTTTTTATTACTTTCAAACGAAGAAAAGAAACAGTTGGGAATAGCTGGAAGAAGGAAAGTAGAGAGACAGTTCGATAGACAAATAGTGGTAAATAAATATATTTCGGAGTTAAAAAATGAGAAGAAAAATTAATAACGTAATTAGTGTACTGTACACGATTATAAGGGTTCTAATTTTTAAAATTATTCTTAGCAATAGCTTTAGTTCAGGTATTATTGAAAGAATATCACCTAATGTTGTGTTAGAGTTCAATAAGGGAAGTACTGTTTTATTAGGGAAAAAAATAAGAGTTCACAGTGGAAGTAAGATAAAAACACGAAAAGGAGCAAGATTGATTATTGGTGATAATGTTAAAATTAATTATAATTGCATTATTGTTTGCCAGGATAGTATAAGTATTGGCAGTGGAACAGAGTTTGGACCTTCTGTATATTTATATGATCACGATCACGATTATAGAAAAGGATTATCATCTAATAGTAATGATGAAACTTTTAAAAGAGCACCGATTAAAATAGGAGAAAAATGTTGGATTGGTGCTAATACTGTTATATTACGAGGCACAGAACTTGGGGATAATTGTGTAGTTGGTGCGGGATGTGTATTGAACGGAAAATATGAGAGTAACTCAGTTATTGTTCAGAAAAGAAATACAGTTGTATTATAATGGAGGAAATATGGAACCGTTAAGGATACTACACATGATAGGGTCATTGAATATTGGTGGATCGCAATCAATGGTTATGAGTTTGTATAGGAAAATTGATCGTTCGAAAGTACAATTTGATTTTATTATTGACCATGGTGATCATATATATTATAAGGATGAAATTGAAAAGCTTGGAGGAAAGATTTATACTTTTCCAACTTTTAAAGTCTGGAATATTGTGGAGATTATAAAGTGTTGGAATAATTTCTTTGATTCTCATAAGGAGTATAGAGTTCTTCATTCACATATAAGAAGTTATGCGTCTTTGTTTTTACCAATAGCAAAAAAAAATGGTCTGAAAACAATAATTCACAGTCATAGTACATCAAATGGTAAAGGTATTGTGGCTGTGATAAAGGATATTATGCAATTGCCATTGAGAAGACAAGCAGACTACATGTTTGCTTGTTCTGATGAAGCGGGTCGTTGGCTTTTTGGGAGAAAAGCACTGTCAAAGAAAAATTACATGGTTATACCAAACGCAATAGATTCAGATAGATTTAAGTTTAATCAAGAAAAAAGAGATGAAATGAGAGAATTACTGCATATAGAAAACAAATATGTAATAGGAACAATAGGAAGACTCTCAGCTCCTAAGAATCAAAAATTTTTGATTGAAGTTTTTTCTGAAATACATCATTTAGATGAAAATACAATTTTGCTTATTGTTGGTGATGGTGAACTTAAAAGTTTACTTAAGAAACAGGTAAAAGAGTTAGGGTTGAATGAAAGCGTGATTTTTGTTGGTAGTAAAAGTAATACTGAGGATTATTATCAGGCAATGGATGTATTTGCGTTTCCATCCATATGGGAAGGACTTGGGATTTCTGCGATAGAAGCACAGTGTTCCGGACTTGAATGTGTAATTTCCAATTGTGTTCCTAAGTGTGTGGATATCAATGCCGGACTAATCAAAGTAATAGATTTGAAAGACATCAAAGAATGGATAAAAGAGCTAACACCTAAAAAAACAATGAAAAGGATTAGTAGGCTGGAATTGGTGAGGAAATCGGGATATGACATAAAAGAAAATGCCGTTTTACTCCAAAAAATTTACTGCAAATTGATAACTGGATAATTTGATGGAGGATTAATGAAATCATATATAAACAAAGATGAATCGAAAGTATTAAAGGGTGTTGCAGTAATATTGATGATAATGGTACATACATTTAAAGTTAAATGGATTGATGAATCTGTATGTATTTATGATTTAAAAGTAAATAATCAATTGTTTTCCCACATAATTGCTGAAGTATTGCATGATAGTAGTGCTATTTTTGCATTTGTAACTGGATATGCATGTGCGTTAAAGCGTATAAATTTTAAAGATAAGATTAAAAAAATTCAATCTTTATATATTAGTTACTGGGTTGTCCTATTTACTGTTAATTTTCCTTTTCATGTAATTAATGATTTAATAATAAACGATACGGTTAGTAGCATTTCAACTGGTGAAATTGTGAAAACAGTTTTTGGAATCTCTTCTAATATCTCTAAATTCAATTGGTATATTATATTTTATGTTTTTGCAATTTTATCATTTGATTTTGTTGGAAGACAATTCCTTTTGATTAAAAATTGGAAAATACGTTATGCTTCTGTGATACTTTTCTTTTTTTGTTTGAGAATACTAGCAAGAAAGCTAATGTTTTTTAACTTGGTAAATGAAAGTTTGCTAAGTATAATTCAATCATATAATACAATGATGCCTTGTTGGATGATTGGGTATTTCTCGCTGGTTGATTCAATCTATATAAAATTTGATAGTTTTTTAGAAAATAAAAAAATTAAATCAGTTATACCAATATTAATGTTGGGAATAATCTACATTGGAAAGTATTGCTTAAAATTTATATTTATGATTGATTCTGGATTATCGTCTTTTTGGATATTATTTGAGATTTATTCTATATTGTACATATTAAGATATATAAATAATTTTAGCAAAATTAGAAAAATCTTAATATCAATAGGTGAGAATAGTTTATATATTTGGCTTTCAAGCTCTGTATTCATATTAGAAAGTATTCAACCATTTACTTATGTTCTAAAATTTCCATTTTTAATAGTATTTATGGAAGTGATAATAATGATAGTTCTTGCTAAGATGTTAAAATTAATAGATATAGGTTTGAGAACATGTTTACAAAAGTAGGTTAAAATTAAAGTGTCATTTTAGTGAGAAGAATAATATGTCAATCATTTATTCATATGCTAATGATTTTATAAATGGTATTAAGGAGAAATTTGTAATGAAAGTGTTTCATATAAGATTGAGTAGTGATTTAGGCGGTATTGAGACACATATATTAAAGATATCAACTTATGTTGATAGAACAAAATATCACTTTAATATTTTAATGTATGATAATCAAAAGCCATGTTTTTATGATGCGCTAAGTGCATTAGGGGGTGATTTTTTTTCTATTACAAGTAGAAAAAAATATATTTGTAGGAATACTAAAGAGTTGAAAATTGCTTATTGAAAAATATACATCGTATATTTCGCTTAAAATCATTAATATTACACTATGTTTAGGAGCGTTGAAATTAAAAAATAGAGTAGTTATCCATAGCCATAATGCAGAATGCTTAGAAAGTATAAAATCTCAAACATTACACAAGATAAATTGTTTTTTCTTCCAAAAGAAAAAGTATCTTTAATTGTTGTTTATGATATGACTGGTAAATGGATGCTTGGTGAAAGGGCAAGTTTTACAGTTATTAATAATGGCTTGGATGTAAATAAGCACCTGTTTTCTCCTCATTTAGTAAAAGAAATTCGTGAAGAGTTAGGAATAGATTATGATTAAGAAGTTGTTTTACATATAGGTGCATTTCGTCCGCAAGAAATCATAAGTTTTTAATTGAACTATGTAAAGAATATTCAATATAAAAAATGTCATTAAACTGTTCTGCAGTTGAATTGAGTAAGTTACTTTCAATAAAAAAATTATATGATAGAAAAAATGTGCTGATTTGATTGGAATCTTAGAATTTTGCATAATTAATGAAATGGATTAAATAACAAATATATACAAGAATTAATATAATAGGATTTTGAATATGGGCATTTATATATTAAGTTTTTTATTAATACCAGTATACAAATTGTTTTCAAACAAAAAAACGATAACAGTGTTTGTTGCTTTACAATTGTTTTGTATACTTGCTTTTAGATACGAGGAATTAGGGGTTGATGTATCAAGGTATAAGTTTTATTATGAATATTATGGAAATTTATCATTTAAAAGAATATTAACTACATCAAGATTTTTTATATCATCAGATTTAATATATGGAAATGAAAGTGGATATGTATGGCTGAATTGGATATGTAAAAATATTTTTATGCTTGATTTTCATGGCTTTGAGGTAATTGTAGCATTTATATGTGTTATTAGTATTAGCACTTTCATATATAAATATTCAAAAGATCCTGCTTTTAGTTTTTGCTTATTTGTAGGATTAGGTATATATAGTTATTTTTTTTGTATTTTGCGACAAAGTTTAGCAATGTCCATATTAATTTGGATAGTTCCATGCATTGCAAATAGAAAATATATAAAATCTATATTAATATTATTCCTATCTATTTTATTTCATAGAACTGCAATAATTTTTGTATTAGTAATAATTTTGTCAAATTACAAAATAGAAAAAAAAACAATTCCAGTAGTTATGTTCGCTTCTGTAGTTATTACATTGATATACCCTATATTGAATTCAGTTTTTTTTAGTAAGTTATTAGCTTTCGTAGGAAAAGATATATATGGAAGTTTAAGTATGTCGTTCAATTTCATGCAGATAATATTTGTTTTTTTGTATATAGTTGTATACTTTCTATCAAAGTTTAAATCTGAAAACAAAATGACTTTATACAATTTTTCTATTGAAACTGATTCTTCGATAAATCTAATCAAGGATACTGCAGTAATAGAAACAACTAAAGAAAACTTTATAGATAATGTTATTGAATGGGCTTTTTTACTTGCATTACCATTACAATCGATTCCAATGTTCACCAGAGTTGCTCAAACATATAATTTGTTTTTCTTTACAGTGTTGTTTCCAAATCTATTACAAAATAAAAAAGATAATAACTTGAGAATATTTGTACAAGCAATTACTTTTTTAGGACTTCTATCCTTTTATAGTTATACACTAAAGGTTAATCCGTGGGAGATTGTACCTTATGTTAGCGGCTAAAGTTAAGGTAGATCCATGTAATATTGGGGTTCTTGAGTGTCTTGAGGCGATGGTGAAATAGATAAACTGCATCTATTCTACGTTTCATTTGACAGTGGAATCAATTGAGTGTGGATTTATATCAGAGAAGTATCCGATTTTTGCAATGGCAATTAGCATACCAAATTTAATGCAAATATAACGTGGCTTTAGCGGTATGAATGAAGATAACGTATATAGCTTTGTTGAATTCATCTACCAAGAGTGAAGAAGAGCAATTATTGCATTGTTTTCATGTCTGTTCTATAAGTGTTTTTTGGAACTTATAGGAGAACAATAGATTGTGACTTACATTTGCAGTGTTAAGTTTTCAACAAAAAGTAGATTATTAATTTAAAAAATTACCAATTTTATTATTTTAAAGGAGATAAGAGTGAAAGTATTATATATTGGAAGTGAGGCTCAGGCTACAGGAGCAAGTTTTTCTTTAGCTAAACTTATTGAAGAAGAAGAAAAACTGGGAATTGAAGTTGTTCCAGTAGTACATAAAGGAAATACAGATCAACTTCTCAATGAAATGGGAAAAGAACATTATGTAGTAAACGCATGGTCATGGATGGTCGGTAAAGATGATTCTATCATAAAAGTTGTCGCTTACCGCATAATAAAAGGGTTGTTAAACATTCCTTGCTATTTTCAATACAAAAAAATCATTAAAAAGGAAAATCCAGATCTTGTTCATATAAACGCATTGACGACATACACTGGTGCGCAGGCTGCTATAGGATGCAGAAAATTTTTTGTCTGGCATATTCGTGAAATGATGGAAGAAGATTTGAATGGAAGATTTTGGAGTAAGAAACAGGCTCATTCGCTTATGAATGAGGCAACTTGTTTAATTGCTATCTCAAAGTGTGTAAAGACTAAGTATCAAAAAGTTGTTGGAGAACAAAAGATAAGATGTATCTATAACGGTATAGACAAAAATCTGTTCTACAATAAAGATCATATAGTATTGAATGGAGAAAAGATAATTATTACAATGGCTGGACGCATTACAAGAGAAAAAGGTCAATTTATGTGTTTAAAGGAACTATTACCAATTCTTAAAGAAAACTCCAATGTCGTTTTGCAATTCGCTGGAATCGGAAACGATTATGAGACGAAAAAACTTATAGATTTAAGAGATAGTAGTGGTTTAACAGATTCACAAGTTAGATTCTTAGGGTTTGTTAAAGATATGGCGCAGCTCTGGGCTGAAACGGATATTGCGGTTGTTTATTCCAAGTTTGAAGCATTCGGGAGGGTTACAGTTGAAGCAAAAATGGCTGGAGCACTGGTTGTAGGCTTTGATAGTGGAGGAACAAGTGAACTAATAAATGATGGTGTAGATGGATATTTGTTTAACGAAGATGAGAAGAATCTTTCAAGTGTGGTTAAGTTTATCCTGCTGAATAAGAGAATTTCAAGTGAAATCGCTAAGAATGGAAGGGAGGCAGCATCGCAGATATTTACTTCAGAGAATAATGCAAAACAAATATACCAATTATATCAGGAAATACTTAAAAAATAGGATGGAAAAATGCGAACAAAAAATATATACATAAGTGCAGCAGTTGGCTTGATAGAAGAATTAGTTGCTATCGTATGTGGTTTTGTCTTACCACGCATGATATTGTTGTGTTTTGGCTCGAATTATAATGGAATTGTTGCTACAGTCACACAGTTTATTGGCTGTATAGCATTATTAAAATCTGGCATAGGTATGGCTACTAAGGCAGCGCTTTATAGTCCTTTACATAACAATGATAAAAACAAAGTAAGTGGTATCATGGCGGCCACTATGAAATTTTTGCGTAAAGTTGCAATGATTTTTGTTTTGGGAATTGTAATATTCGCTTGTATTTATCCCTTGTGTATGAAAGAAAGCTTTACATGGGGGTTTACAGCTTCTCTTGTCCTAATTATTAGTTTAGGAACCTTTTTTCAGTACTATTTTGGTCTTGGAAATCAGTTGTTGCTTGAGGCAGATCAGAAATATTACATTATCTCAATTATAACAATTATAAACACTTTATTTAATACGATTATATCTGTAATCTGTATGAAAATGGGAATGTCGATTCATGGTGTGAAATTGTGTAGTGCAGTTGTTTATTGCAGTACTCCGATTTTCCTAAATTATTATGTCAATAAAAAATATAAACTTGATAGAAAGGCGAAGCCTGATTGGGAAAGTATTTCAAAAAGGTGGGATGCCTTTGGAATGCAAATAGCTAATTTCGTTAATACAAATACTGACGTAATAATAGCATCTTTATTTCTTGATATGAAAGAAGTATCTGTTTATACAGTGTATTATTTGGTGATCAATGGTGTAAAGAAAGTGATTTCAAGAGTTTCAGCAGGGGTTGAATCTGCTCTTGGAAATTTAAAAGCGGAGATGAATAAAGATAAGCTAAAAAATAGATTTCAACTTTTTGAATTTGTACTTAATATTATATGTATAATTGCTTTTTCATGTTTAATTATACTGATTGTACCATTTGTAAAAATATATACAACTGGGGTTTCAGATGTAAATTATTCTCGTTTTGTATTTGCAGTTGTTGCTAGTTTAGCAGAGTTATTCTTTTGTTTGAGGTTAGCTTACACTTACATGGTTCAAGCTGTTGGTGCTTTTTCTGAAACAAAGAAATATTCCTACATTGAAGCTTTGCTAAATATAATTTGTTCAGTTGTAATGGTAAAATTATTTGGTTTAATTGGGATTGTAGCTGGAACATTAATTGCTATGTTTTACCGAACTATTGTGTTTGCTTATTATGTTTATAATCAAGTGATTTATGTTAATATAATTACATTTTGGAAGCGAATTTCAATAACATTGCTTTGTATAATGTTCAATGGTATTGTTGGAGTAAAATTAATACAAGTTATCGAATTAAATAATTATTTTCAATGGACTGGTATAGCAACTTTAATTTTGTTGGCTGTGGTATTTTTTACTACGATGGTTCATTATTTTCTGTACAGAAATCTTTTTAATGATATGGTTAAGGTTGTTTTTGGAAAATTAAAAAGGTAGTTTCATCTCTTTTGCCTGACAATGTTTATAGTGAACGCATAAATAAATTTGATTTAGATTTATTACAAAGCAGTTTTATGCAAGTGAATCTGTAGAATAATTTTTTGAAAATATAAATAAATTATATTCACTATAATATACAGTTTGGATATTGTTTTATTGTAGGAGGTTTAGTATATGCAACAAATAACTTTAAAACAGAAAAATATATTAATAACCGGTTCAGCAGGTTTCATAGGCAGTAACCTTGTAATGGAGCTACTTAGTACAGACAAGTCGATAAATATAATTGGTCTTGACAGTTTGAATGATTATTATGACGTTTCTATTAAGGAATATCGTCTTGCTGAGATTGACAAGCTTGCATTGACGAAGCTGAACAGCAAGTGGACATTCATCAAGGGAAATCTTGCTGACAAGGTGCTCATTGATAAGATTTTTGATAAGTATAATCCTGAAATTGTAGTTAATCTTGCAGCTCAGGCAGGTGTTCGTTATTCAATAACAAATCCGGATGCTTACATTGAATCAAACCTTATAGGTTTCTACAACATCCTTGAAGCCTGTCGCAATCATCCTGTTGAACATCTTGTTTATGCAAGTTCTTCAAGTGTTTATGGTAGTAACAAAAAAGTCCCATACAGCACTGATGATAAAGTGGACAACCCTGTATCACTTTATGCTGCGACAAAAAAGAGCAACGAACTTTTAGCTCATGCTTATTCTAAACTATACAATATCCCATCAACAGGTCTTCGTTTCTTCACAGTATATGGACCTGCAGGCCGTCCGGATATGGCTTATTTCGGATTTACAAATAAACTTCGTGAAGGAAAAACAATAGAAATCTTCAACTATGGAAACTGCAAACGTGATTTTACCTACATAGATGATATTGTTGAAGGTGTAAAGCGAGTAATGATGAACCCTCCTGAAAAATCAACCGGAGAAGACGGATTACCGGTTCCGCCGTATAAAGTTTATAACATAGGCAACAGTAATCCTGAAAATCTTCTTGACTTTGTTCAGATTCTTAGTGAAGAGCTTGTAAGAGCAGGTGTGCTTCCTTCGGATTATGATTTTGAAGCACATAAGAAACTTGTACCAATGCAACCGGGTGATGTTCCGGTTACATATGCAGATACATCAGCACTTGAACGCGATTTTGGATTTAAGCCGAGTACATCCCTTCGTGATGGACTCAGAAAATTTGCGGAGTGGTACAAAGAATTCTATATGAAATAAAGGAGAATACATAATGAAAATAGCAGTAGCAGGCACAGGTTACGTAGGTTTATCAATTGCAACATTGTTATCGCAGAACCATGAAGTAAAAGCGGTTGATATCATTCAGGAAAAGGTTGATTTAATCAATAACCGTAAATCACCAATTCAGGATGAATATATTGAGAAATATCTTGCTGAAAAAGAACTTAATCTTACAGCAACACTTGACGCAGAATCAGCATATAAAGATGCCGATTTTGTTGTAATTGCTGCACCAACAAACTATGACAGTAAGAAGAACTTTTTTGATACGTCAGCGGTTGAAGCTGTTATAGAACTTGTTTTGAAGTATAACCCAAATGCTATTATGGTTATCAAGTCAACAATACCAGTAGGATATACGGCTTCAGTAAGAGAAAAATACAACTGTGAGAATATCATTTTCAGTCCTGAATTTCTTCGCGAATCAAAGGCTCTTTATGATAATCTGTATCCTTCAAGAATCATTGTTGGAACAGATAAGAACAATGAAAGACTTGTAAAGGCAGCCGAAACATTTGCCGGACTTCTACAGGAAGGCGCCATCAAGGAAAATATTGATACACTTATCATGGGATTTACAGAAGCGGAAGCAGTAAAGCTTTTTGCCAATACATATCTTGCACTCAGAGTGTCATACTTCAATGAACTTGATACATATGCAGAAATGAAAGGACTTGACACACAGCAGATAATTGACGGTGTATGCCTTGACCCGCGTATCGGAAGTCACTATAATAATCCTTCATTCGGTTATGGCGGTTACTGTCTCCCTAAGGATACAAAGCAGCTTCTTGCAAACTATGCAGATGTACCGCAGGAAATGATGACAGCTATCGTTGAAAGCAACAGAACACGTAAGGATTTCATAGCTGACAGAGTACTTGAAATAGCCGGAGGATATGGAGCTAATTCCGCATATGATGCATCAAAGGAAAAATCTGTTACAGTTGGTGTATACAGACTTACAATGAAGTCAAACTCAGATAACTTCCGTCAGTCATCTATTCAGGGCGTAATGAAGAGAATCAAAGCAAAGGGTGCAACAGTTATTATTTATGAGCCAACACTTAAGGACGGAGATACATTCTTCGGAAGTGTTGTTGTGAATGACCTTGAGAAATTCAAGGCTATGTCTGATGCGGTTATAGCAAACAGATATGATTCATGTCTTGATGATATTCAGGACAAGGTATATACAAGAGATCTTTACAGAAGAGATTAATCATAATGAATGAAAAAGCTTAAATCTTCAAAAGTGATTTAAGCTTTTTTTATATAAAATGAGAGGAAAGTTGATATGTCACAAATACTACTCGCCGGCGGTGCCGGATTCATAGGTTCGCACACAGCAGTTGAACTTTTGGATACTGGATATGAAGTGATTATTGCTGATAATCTTATGAACAGCAGTGCAAAATCAATTACACGAATAGAACAGATTACAGGTAATCAACTGAAATTTTACCAGCTTGATATTCGCGATACAGAGAAACTTGAAGCCTTATTTCAGGAAAATGATATCAGCACAGTAATTCATTTTGCCGGATTAAAAGCAGTAGGCGAATCAATAGGAAAACCTGTGATGTATTACAGAAACAATATCGATACAACGTTATCATTACTCGAATGCATGAACAAATACAATGTAAAAAACATAATTTTCTCATCATCCGCAACAGTCTACGGCGAAGAAAACCCTGTTCCGTACAATGAAGAAATGAAAAAAGGCTCATGCACCAACCCATACGGCTGGACCAAAGCAATGATGGAACAAATCCTTGAGGATACCGCCAAATCCGACAAATCCATGTCTGTAATCATCCTCCGCTACTTCAACCCAATCGGCGCCCACGAAACCGGCCTCATCGGCGAAGACCCGCAGGGAATACCAAACAACCTCATGCCATGCGCAGCCCAGACCGCAATCGGAATCAGAGACCACCTCACAATATTCGGAAATGATTACGATACCCCGGACGGTACATGTCTGCGTGACTATATCCATGTAACAGATCTTGCCAAAGGTCACGTAAAAGCAGTGGAATATGCACAGAAAAATAAAGGCGTGGAAATCTTCAACCTCGGAACCGGCAATCCGTACAGCGTTACAGAAATCGTTGAAACATTTGAGAAGGTAAACGGAGTCACTGTGAATCACGTATACGGCCCAAGGCGTGACGGAGACCTTCCGAACTGCTACGCCAACGCAGACAAAGCCATGAAGATGCTTGGATGGAAAACCGAGAAAACCCTTGAAGACATGTGCCGTGACCTCTGGAAATGGCAGCAGATGAATCCGAACGGATATAAGGATTGACAAATTATAGTTAATATTTGAGTGTAAAATGTTTAGTATACCTGAATTATTCATCGTGACCTGAGAAAAAGCTTATAAACCACATAATTATGTATTTTAAAAAGTTTTTCCGGTTTCACCTAAAAAGTGA
>JAUNJJ010000150.1 GCA_030533325.1 Oscillospiraceae bacterium | reverse complement strand
GTTTCATAGATTCGCCTCGAAATTAGGCTTAAAAATCGGGAAGTTTTCGTATAAACAAGAATATGACCTGAACCCATACAAGGATCAATACACTTAATATCTTCCGGTTTCATATCAGCATATTCTTTTCTTATCTCAGTAAGCTTTTCCTGTACTTCCGGTTCCTGCTCTGCTTCTTCAAGGTAATATTTCCATTCAGCATTCTCCGGCTTACCATGACCTTCAGTCCATAATCTTCCCAGAGAATTCTCAACCATATATCTTACAATCCAGTCAGGAGTAAAAAGCTGAGTAGCTGCAGGAATGTTTTCCTTTGTGATCTTAATATTTTTCTTAAGCCCTTCAAAAACTTTATCTTTAGGTTCTGTATTATAATACTGATACAACCATCCAATAATCTGCACCTGATCATTCCAGTCCTCTTCAGGAATAAGTGTAATCATCTGCTCAATTACACTTCCTTCTCTCAGAAGATTATCCGGGAAAAGAAGATCTGTATAATCAGAAATCTTTTTAAACATTCCCGGCAGTATCTTCCCTAAGTCATTGCACTGCGTAATCAAAAGATACTTATAAAGTTCCTCAGTCTTATTTGCATCCTTATATTCATACACCTTATCCAGATCAAGTCCGTCAATCTCAAGATTAATAGCCTCATCTATAATCTGCGGCTTAAATTCATTCTGATCATTTGTAAATACACGAACATGACTTGGAAGATAAGCATTAACTTCCATATAACGAAGCGCAGTAAAACGGTTAAACCATGTATAAGCTGCTTCCTCCATAGCCTGCTGATATCCGTCTTTCCTGATTTTAGCTATAAGTGAACTACGCTGAGACTTTTCACGTGCGGACAGCACTACCCCATTAATGCTATCAGCTTCAGCATCACCAAAATCAGTCTCAGAAATACCATACTGAAGTGCTTTCTGACTTACACGAGCTATCAGTTCACGTCTTGCCCATACAGCATATTTTTTTATCGCATTCTTATCCATAACAATAACCCCTTACTTTAATTCTATTCCGTCACAGTTCTTCATGAGCGTTCTAAGCTGCTCACGAATCTCTTCAACATACTTGTCAAGTTCTTCCTCAGTTTCAATCTTCTTTACCGGGAAGATAACCTGCCTGTTGTACGCTTTAATAACCTTCTTTATTCTTTCCGTTCCCGGATTCGGCTGAGGTTCAATTACCGGCTTAGGCTTCATAACAAGCTCTATCTTACGGCACGCATCATCCTTGTGATGAATCATAGCAGGAACAAGTCCGTCAAGCAAAGCAAGACTTTCAAGCTCATTTATGCGTTCTATCTGCTGATCATAGAATAAATCAGCCTTTTCAGATACATCCTGACATTCCTCTTTAGTGCCGGCTTCAGTATGAACCTTGGCTCTGCACTGACGTACTATTTCCAGAAGTTCTTCTCTCTTACTTTCAAGAAGTTTGTTATGGCCTTCACGAACCTTCTTCATAAGTTCGTTCAGTTCCGGAATGCTCTTGTAATCAAACTTAGTATTTACTACAATAAGAAGACGAATTTTGTTAAGTGCTTTATCCGCTTCCTCTTCATGCGAAAGATAATTTAAGTCATTACGTAAATCATCGAGCATTTTAGCTGCAGCATCATAAACCTGTACCTGACTTCTGAAGAATTCCTCAACCTTCTGAACGCTTTCCTTGTTATCATCAAGATCATCCTGTTTGTTAATTACCGCTGTAACAAGTGCAGTGTTGTCCTTCTGCTGTGAAAGTACTTCACCGACAAGTGTTATCGATTCTTCTACCAAATGCTTGTCCGGATATTTTTTACCATCATATTTCCCTAAAAGCTCTTCAAAATGTGACTTCTGTGCTGAAAACTTATCAACTATAAATGATACAAGTCCGTCCTCATCAGCCGGAACGTCCATAGTATCAAAATACTCACGAAGGAATTCGCGTGCTTCTTTCATTTTTGCAGCATTAACGACTTCACGTATTTTTACAATAGTCTTACCTGTCTCGGACTTCTTACGAAGCATATCAGGTAATTTAGGATCTGTTGGCTGAATTGTATTTCCGGCATATTTTACAGTAACTTTTTGATTTTTTATAAGAAGAGCAACAACAGCTGCAATATCAATTTCTCTCCAGCCATATGGAACAGCCTGATAACGTGACTGTATGTCAGCCATGGATGTAGGCAGTTTCTTTCTGTTCTGTATTTCAAGATATTCCTCAACCTTTGCTGCTGCATCCTGATTAGGAGCAGAGCCTGAGATGCTGAGCTGTCCGGTAAGAATATCTGTTATATCATCATCAGTGTCAGCGTTTCTGTCAATCAGGTTAAGTCCGCTGTATACATGAGCAACAAGATATTCAAGAGCCTGATTAATCTTTGATTTTGCATCGCCCTTGACGGAAAGCTTTTCACCTTCTGCATAATACTCTGCATTTTCAATGGCAGCAATTAACTGCTGCTTAGCTTCCTTTTCATATCTGTTGGCTTCTTCCTGCTTCTTCTGAATAATGTCAATTACAGACTGTGGCGGCTGTGTAAAAAGTTTCTGCTTGGCATATAATCTTATTTTTGAAGACAGCTCAAGTAATTCGTAATATCTGGTTTCCGCAAGGACAATAATTGCTTCGCCCTTTGACAGAGCCATAAGAGACATTGCATCTTTTTCTGTTGCATCTGTTGCGACAGTCAAAAATTTCAGATTCATACCTTCAACTGACTGACCAACAACAACTGTGTCTACCATATGATTATATGCAAAATCATATTTCTGATATTTAAATTTCTTATCTGTATAAATATCATCATAAATAACACTACCGATATGAGAAACTATTTTTGAAGTATCTATCGGTGTGTTCTTGATTTCTCTTTCTACATCCTGCTCTTCATCAGTAAGGAAGTTATACTTGTTAGCGTTAATACCGACATAGTTCTGATCACAAAGTCTTCCGAGTGACTTAGTTATTTCCTCTCTGAGAATAACCTTGTCAACGTCGATTTTTTCAGCCATAAGGATCAGAATATTGTCTATGGTTGCATTAACGTCATTGTCTATATATCGTAATAAATACAGAAGCTTAAGAACTTTTACGTCATACTGTTCTATGCCGTCACCTGCATCAGCAGCTTTCTGACATCTCTCTACAACAAGTCTGATTGACGAATCAAGGGATGAATGAAGAGTATCATAAAAACGATAAAAAGGTATAAGTGAAAATTCATCATCGTTCTGGATTTTCTGTACTGTCTCCTGAAAACCGGAAATCATAGAACGTTCACCGTTTGAAAGATTTTTTCCGGCATTTCCATGTCTTCTGATTTCAGTATATACCTTCTGCATAAGAATAAACTGATATGGTACAAACGGATAGTTCTTTACAAAATCATTAGTTCCTGTATAACCCTTGATATCCATCATAGCCTGATTTTCATCATATTTAAAACTGAACAGGCTTCTTATTTCAGCTGATTTCTTATCATACAGAGCTTCAAGTTCAGGAATAACTTCAGATTTCTTTCTGAGAATTCTCTTCTGTATTACTTCATCAACAGAAGATGATGAGAGTGAGAGCATAGTCTTAAATCTTGCCTGAATACGTGAAAACTCATCAGTACGGAGCTTAATAATTTTATCAAGTGCCTCCTGTCCGGTACAAACAACCCAAACCTTGCCCTGACATTCACTTCCGAGCTTTTCAACTATTGACTGAAGATTAAGAAGCATATCTGTGTCCGTTCCGACATACTGACCTACTTCATCAATCATAAACAGAAGTCTGAAATTCTTTGGCTTGCTGCTGATATACTCCTTAATATCTTCAACAAGCTGAGCAATACTGAAATCAACTGCATTCTTGTCTCTGAACCATGCCTGCGCATCTTCTTCGCTAAGTCCAAGCGTTTCCATCAAAGCCGGAACAACAGCCTGTCCGTTAAATGCAAAGGCTTTACGCTGTTCAACCCATGGTTTTCCCTTTTTAGCTTCAAAGGCTTTTCTGAACTCTTCGGTCTTACCTTCTCGTTCTATATATTGTTCCAGTAATGCAACTTTCAGGTTATCTCCAAAAAAGCCAAGGTGATTATAGAACATTTTTGCAAATACACGAAGAACAGCAGTCTTATCTTTCTTAATAGAGCTTTCGATATCAATATTAAAAAGGATAGTCTCAGTTTCGTTTCTTGTTGCATTATCTATCAGCATAAAAGTTGCCGGATCATCTTCAAATTTCTCACGGAAATATTCAACTGTTTTCTGTCCATCAACAACCTTGTTTTCAAGTATATAGGAAAGCATCTTCAGAAAGTGAGATTTACCGCTTCCAAAAAATCCTGAAATCCATACACCCATATCTGCTGTAGGATTACTGAATGCTTCATTATAATGATTAAAGAAAGTAATAAAATGCTTTTTCAGTTCTTTTGTAATTACATACTCACGAACTTCCTGTCCTATTGCAAGTTCCTGAATCTGATCAACCTTTACTACACCATCAATTTTTCTGTTTATATCATAATGAAATATATCTTTTATTGTCATAACTACTTACCCCTTATAATACATTAAATGCTCTGTAATACTGATTTGGTGTCAGCTTATTGAAAAGTCTTACATAACTTCCGTCAAATTTGCCCGGATACATAACCAATATTGGAACGTCAGTATAATGCGGCTGAACTGCTTCCAGCATTTTATGAACTCTCATAAACGGAAACACATCTCCGATTCCTGTCAGAAGTACAATATCTCCCGGTTTCCTTTCGCCATACTCCTGCATCTTTGAAATAAATTCATTTTCCCCAATAGCTGAATGAATTTGTTCCAGAGTAAACTCGCTGCCCTCTTCCTGTTCCATTTCCGGAATACTGTCAAGGATATCAAGGTCACTACAAATTTCCAGAAAGATTTTATATAAATTATATTCTACTACATTACACTTCAGATTCTGATCAGTAACTATCTGGCTTGTAAAATGCTGTACAGCCATTTCATCTGCAGCATCATAGCAAAACATACGAATATTTACCTCATTACTCAGGCCTCGTCCTTCAAGAAAATCCGATTCCTGAATTATCTGTCTGAGCTTATCAAGTCTTTCGTTTAAGTCATTATTCATCCCACATACTCCCTTACATGAAACAATTAAACGCTGCGAGCGCTTTATCATCGTTATTGCTCTTTATAGAATTTTCAAGCAGTGTGCTTATCAATACCGGATTCAGATGATCCGATCTGTTATTATCAAGATAATCATTTTCCACCAGAACCTTTACAAGTACCTGTTTGATTTTATTTATCGTACTTTCTTTCCAGCTTGCAACATTATCATCCTGCTCCTGAAGTCTGGTAAAAAAGACATTAACATCAAATTTGCTGAACGAAAGATTTTTCTGACTATATTTGTCTCCAACAACAGTAATCATAAAATCCCATACGAGTCTGTTATACTTCATCATTGCATAAAGACAGATCTGCTTTGCTACACCAGCTGATTCATTCGCAACGGCTGAGATAAGCGTATCATCATTCATTGCTTTTAATCTTGTAATGCAAACCTGAGCCATTTTCTTTATTTCTCTTTCTGTAGGGTACTGAAAGAGATTTTCATCTATTATTTTATTTACAGTTTCTTCTTCAGATAACCCTTCAACAAGAAGTCTTGCTGTAGTTCTCATCTCATGAAAAAGGAACTGTTCACGCGTTAATCCACCATTATATTTTGAGGTAACAGATACTGTTCCCTTTATACTTGCCATATTCAACTTCCTTGTACAATATTTTCGTTTTCGTATAGAAATATATAGTATTATTATAGCATAAAAAGACGGTTTAAGCAAGTGTTTTAATTGTATTTTAAACAAAACACAATTAATTTTCGAATGCCATATTATAAAATTATACAAAAAAGGTCCCACAGTGCGAGACCTAAAGTTTTAATAAAGATGATAAATTTTAATCATAAAGATCATCCCATAAATTTGAGAGATTATTCTCTTCAATTTCTTCATAACAATCAATACAAATTCCAGCGACTACATCATTAACTGTGCCTACAGAAACGAACTCCTCAAGAAGCTTATCCTTACCACAGACCATACAACCAACTTCTTCCCTGTCAGGAATTCGGGTTCTTATGACATTTATCCAATAGTTTACAATCTTTTCAGGAGTTTTAAGTCGCTGAATCCGAAATTCCTTCTTCTGCCTATTATTTTTTTCTTCCTTTGCCTTATTTATTATTGCGTTTTGTTCAGTTTTTTCATGTTCAAGCTTCTCACGTCTTTCTTTTTCAAGCTGTGCTATTTTCTCAGCTTCGCACTTATTCTTTTCCTGCTCAAGACGTATTTGTTTCTGACATTTATCATAATATTCTTTTGACTTCTGAATTATTAAAGGATACTTTTGTTCGACTACCGGATTATAAAGCCATTTATATATGTTCTGATTTATTTTGATGTACTCAAACAGCATTTTCTTTTTATAATTCTGAATTCTTTCTCCATCTTTGCTCAGATCTATCTGAAGAGTTGGATAATCCTTATACCTTGATACTTTACCATAAGCACATGTGGTATCAGGCGGAGTTATTCTGATAGCAATTTTATAATCCGTTGCAAACGCCATAATTACCTCTGGCCTGCTGTCGTTACTTATTATTTCCGAATGTTCAAATACCACGAACTGTTTATCGAAACACTTTATTACGTTTTTATTATCTCTAAAGGCTGAATTTATTCTGATTTTATCTTCGATATTAAACTCAGTAATTAATGAGTTCGGTGACAATTCATAGATGATATTTATTTCAGGAAGAAGAACAGGATTACCACCATTTATATAATCGTTCAGAATCATATATAACCCCATCATATACGCATTAAGTTCATCACAGCCTTTTCCACTGTGAGCAAAATGATGAACATTTTTCTCTCCCATACGCGCTATAAAAGGCTCTTTGCAAGCAGGACAAATACAGTTACATTCAAGTCCTCTTTCATTACCCGGTACATCTTCAATCATGATAATCTGGTCATTTCTTAAAGCAAATGGATTTCTAAGCATACTTTACACCTTCTTACTTTCTTAAAATTCTTGATAATAATGGCTTTTTGAAATCTATCTCAAAATATTTCTGTGCTTCTTCAAGATTCATAACAACCCATTCTCTCGATTTATGTGCCTCCAGGGTTTCAGGTAACTCCTTTATTATTCTGTCAGCTTCATATGGCTGACCTGCATTATATCTTAGTTCATTAGTTTTTACATTGGAAACAAAACAATTCGTGCTTGTTTTCCACGCCTGAGAAATCGTTCTGATCGCATGCATACCAGTTACTTTTTCGCTAAAATAATTATCTATTGAAAGCTTGTTTATGTACCAAGGTAAATCTTCATTACTGAATTCAGAAAGAATATCAAATATAATTTCTGATGATAATTTCAGAATATCAGGTGAAATCTCACTGTCATCATCTTTCATTGATTCTATTAACTCTGGGATTTTTTCAAGCATTCTTCTAAGATATTCCCTGTAAAATGCAGTTCCTATATTTTTCTGAACCTTTTTAACCAGACTGCTTTTCATAACTTCAGTATTTGTCAATCCAGCCTGCACTCTGCATATTACGGTTCTTCTAATAATTTC
>JAUNJJ010000149.1 GCA_030533325.1 Oscillospiraceae bacterium | reverse complement strand
AATGATATATCATGCAAAGCATACTGGATAAACACAAGTTCGAACAGCATAATACATCAGCTGATAGAAAACTCGGATTCAAATACAAAACAGAAGATAGAAACCCTGATAGCAGGCGGAAGTGTAAAGGCTTTAATAAACGAGAATTCAGTTTACTCAGATCTGGATGTAAACAAGGATGATATATGGAGTTTTCTGCTTTTTACAGGATATCTTAAGCAGATAAATTCAGAGTTTACAGAGGACGGAATAATTTCGGAAATGGTTATTCCGAATCTCGAAGTACGTGCAGAGTACAAACAGATAATTTTAAACTGGTTTGACGACATTGTAAAAAAAGAAAGAACCCCGGAACTCCTGGGATTTTTCCTTGATGAAAAACCGGAGGAAGCACAGAAGGAAATAAACCGCTGGCTCAGAAAGAGTATAAGCTTCCATGACTGTCTTGAAAACTTCTATCACGGATTCCTTTTGGGTGCGATAACCGGAAGTGACGAATATGAAATAAAATCCAACCGTGAAAACGGAAACGGAAGAACGGATATAACCATCTGCGAGTTTCAGACAAGGGAAACAGCGGTGATAATCGAAGTGAAGATAGCCGGTACTTTTAAAGAACTAAGCGACAGATGCGATGCAGCACTTGAACAGATCAGAACAAAAAAGTACGCAGAACAGCTCACGGATGACTGCTATCAGAAGGTAATGAGCTACGGAATAGCATTTTACGGAAAGACGTGCAGGGTGAAGATGGGGGAAACGGTTTATCAGAATGAGGAATAAAAAAAGCCACGTAGACCATGGGTTTACGTGGCTTGATTTTGCTGCGGGGGTGGACTTTGGATCAAACTGACAGTTTTACACCATATCCATCAACTGTAACTTTTTTTAGCGTTCCGCTTAACAGCATTTCGTTTACAGTTCTGCTAAGTCTGGCAGTAATTCCTTTATAGCCCATAGCAATTGCAAGTTCTGAAAGTGAAAGCGGCTGAATATTGAGAATATCTTTGATTTTAGTCTGATATGCCAGTGCTTTATCAGTCTTTTTGCTTTTTGGAATAAAATATTTGTGAATCGGTATAATTACTGACAGGTAGTCACGTTCAGGATTCATTTCAAACTTCGGAAGTTCAGAACCATTTGATTTGAGAGCCTGAATAGCATTAGGAAAACCAGTGTTTCTTCCCTCGATGAGTTTCAGTTCCTTTAGAAAATCTCCTATTCTGCGGTTACGGTAAATTCTTGATCTTATCTGATATTTTTCAATACTTTCATCAGAAATACTTCTGTCAAAACCTGGGAAGCTTGTGATTTCGATTGATTCAGAAGTTATTCTTACTGTTATAGGTTCATTTATCTGATATGACCGGTGATAAACTGCATTTGACAGTATTTCCTCGATAGCTGTATAGGGATAATTGAAAATTTTCGTTGCCTCTGCCTTGCTGCTGTTTTTGATTGTAACTTCTTTCAGAGTGTAATTCTTAATATAGGCAAGTGCATCTTTCAGCTGGCGCTGTATTGGTCCGGTAAATACTTTTTCTGTCATATTAGTACCTGTAGGGTCGGGAATATCCACAACTTCTATTCTTGCATAACGGAAGTATTTTTCAGGTTGTTCAGAAAACATAAGTATTCCGACATTCAAAGGTTTAAGCCTTTCCGGCGGACCTGAAACAAGCTGTAAATCTTTAGCAATATCAAGCAGATCCATTTTTCTTGAATGTTCATACAAATCACTGCCAATCTCCTTTAAATGATTTCTCATTAACCCTATATCAAGGTCATCGACTTCTGCGAGAAGATTTGGTCTGTCGTCAAACGGAATATCTGTCGAGATATAGAAAAGTTCCTTTTCTTCATCGGCAGAAGCTATAATTGTACTGCTGAATTTTCGGATATAGTAATACTTATTTGATTTCCTGGATTCTTTTCCTAAAACGTCAAGTGAAGCTTTATAAGGTCGTCCATAACCGCCTGACACCCATATTACAATAACATAAACTCCCTGAAATAAAACAGGCTCTGCAACAGGATTATACAACGGTTCAATACAGTGACAATATCCGACAAGTTCTTTTAAAATGCCGTCAATTCTGCTCTGTTCAATACCTTTGACAGGGAATACCGGAGAACCGTCTTTTTCCTCAACTCCAACAATAATATATCCACCGCCAAGATTATCAATATCATTTGCAAATGCACAGACAGAATGAATTATCTCATTGGGATTAAAATCACTTTTGAATTCAATCCTTGCAGATTCAACAATGCGTTTGTTTATAAGTTCTTCTATATTAACCGGAATAGCCATACTTATCACCTCTTTCAATATAAGTATAACATATAGCAACTACTGTGTCAACATACTTGATATTTTTTTGTCGAGCAATTCGATGAAATATGCACGATTTTCATCGCGTATAAGTATTTTCAGACAGTGTTTTTTATTATCTGTAAGAAAAGCCACGTAGACCATGGGTTTACGTGGCTTTGGTGCAGTTATCCCGGAAATAAGATTTTATTGTCTATAATTTGATTACAAAAAAAATAATTTTCAAAATATTGCACAAAGGTATTGACATTAATAAATGATAAAGTGTATAATTTGTAGTGTAAGTTATAATTCTCATTTGGAGAATATTCAGGAAAGGATTGTTATGTTTATGAAAAAAGGAATTAGGCGGATAGTGCCTGCGGCACTGTCCGGAGTGATGCTGTTTTCAGCATCTTTTTCAGGCTGGACTGCTGATGTAAACGTATTCAGTTCTCCGTCTGTGGTTTATGCTGCACCGGAGGAAATCAGTGATTTTTCAATCAGTGATGTAAAGATGACAGACCAGTATGTTACAAATGCATTTTCCCTCGAACTGAAGTATCTTCTGTCATTTGACAATAACAGACTTCTTGCGGGATTTCGCGAAAATGCCGGGATGAACACATTTGGTGCAAAGAGATACGGCGGCTGGGAAAATACACTCATAGGAGGACACAGCATAGGTCATTATCTTACTGCACTTTCCCAGGCCTATCAGAATCCGAACATTTCTGACGAAGAACGGGATGCTCTGATGAACAAGATAAAATCGCTTGTTGACGGAATGAAGGAGTGCCAGAAAAATTCAAAAGGACAGCCGGGATTTGTGTGGGCTGCAACAAAGGGAAATCAGCAGAATGTCGAATTCCAGTTCGATAACGTTGAAAACCGGAAGACAAATATCATACAGGAGGCATGGGTTCCGTGGTATACGATGCACAAGCTTATTGCCGGCCTTGTTGATGTTTATAAAAATACAGGTTATGAACCGGCAAAGGAAGTTGCTTCAGGACTTGGTGACTGGACTTACAACCGGTGCAGCAAGTGGAGCAGTCAGACTAATGCAACGGTGCTGAGTATAGAGTACGGCGGAATGAACGACTGTCTTTATGATCTTTATTCAGTAACGCAGAACCAGAAATACGCTGATGCTGCACATTTCTTTGATGAAACCGCACTGTTTGACAGAGTACTTTCAGGCGGAACTGATGTGCTTAACGGAAAACATGCAAATACCACTATTCCAAAATTTATGGGAGCTCTCAAGCGATATATGGTTCTGGGCGGAAAAGACGAAAAATATCTTGAGTATGCAAAATCTTTCTGGGACATGGTAACAACACATCATACATACGTAACAGGCGGTAACAGTGAGTGGGAGCATTTCGGCAAGGACGATATACTTGATGCAGAAAGAACAAACTGCAACTGTGAAACATGCAACTCGTACAATATGCTTAAGCTTAGCCGTGAGCTTTTTAAGATTACCGGTGATAAAAAATATATGGATTTCTATGAGAGAACATACTACAATTCCATTCTCTCATCACAGAATCCTGAAACCGGTATGACAACATACTTTCAGCCTATGGCCACAGGATACTTTAAGGTTTACAGTTCTGAGTATGATCATTTCTGGTGCTGTACAGGAAGCGGAATGGAGAGCTTCTCAAAGCTTGGCGATACCATGTATATGCACAGCGGAAACACACTCTATGTAAACTTCTATCAGAGTTCAGTGCTTACCTGGAAGGATCAGAATGTAAAGATTACGCAGGAAAGTACTATTCCTGACGGAGAAACTGTTACATTTACAGTTGAAGGTTCGGGAGATCTTGATCTTCGTTTCCGTATTCCTGACTGGAAAGCGGGAAATATGACGGTTAAAGTAAACGGTCAGAAGACCGCATATACAGATATCAACGGATACGCACAGATAAGCCGAAGCTTCAGCAGCGGTGACAAAATTGAACTTACCATTCCTGAAGAAGTACAGGTACATACCCTTCCGGACGCAAAGGGTAAGGCGTATGCCTTTACTTACGGACCTGTTGTTCTAAGTGCAGAGCTCGGTACTGAAAATATGAAAAAGGGCTCAACAGGTATGTGGGTTTCCATTCCTGAAGAAAAAATTGCAGGAAGTGAAAATATTACAGTAAACAAGGAAAACGGATCAGTTTCTCTGTTTATGTCCGATATCGGAAAATACCTTACAAAAGATCCGTCTTCAATGAAGTTTACTCTTAACGGCACAAACAGAAAGCTTGTGTTTACTCCGCATTACAGACAGTATCAGCAGCGTTACGGAATCTACTGGTATTTCAACAATGCAGATTCAGTTACTGATACAGAACTTCCTCGTGCAAAGTATACTGTTACAGACACAGTTCAGCCAGGCTACGGTCAGTATGAAAATGATGATCTTCACAACATGCAGGAGTATCTTTCAAAGAGCGTTACTTCTGACAGCACATACAGATATACATCAGGAAACGGGTACTTCGGATATCAGATGGCAGTTGATGAGGCTGCTCAGTATTCAGTTCTCACTGTAAAGTTCAGAAAAGAAGACAACGGAAAAACGATTAAGGTACGTGTCGGCGACAAGGTTCTTTACAACGAAAAGCTCAGCTATGAAGGAAACAAGGAAGTATATGATGTCAGACTTATCGTTCCTCCGGAGGTTATTTCCTCTTGTGTAAAGAATGTGGAGGCAAACGGTACAACATACAGTGCAGTTGACGTATTTTTCTCATCTGCTGACGGCAGGGAATGTGCAAAGGTCTGCGACTTCATCTATATGACAGCTGTAAAGCCTCTTTATGAAAGCGACAGCAGTATTGCATATTTTGTTGACTGCGGTGACCATGACACTTCAACGGTTACAGGAACCGATAAACTCGGATATTACAACAGCCGTACCGAACAGGTTTACGGAGAGGATGAAGTAACCGGAGCAGTATGGGGAATCATTGATGATACTGCTGACCAGTACAACGGCTCTTCGAAAAGCAAAGGCATTTATACAGCAAATACCTGGGCAAATGAACAGAATACAGCGGATAATCAGAGCAAGGAAAACAGTAACAGGTACACGAAAAACCAATATGAAAACAATATCGCACGACATCTTGACTACGGATTTACACTTCCTGATGGTTCGTATAATGTTGAGATAGGCTTCTGCGATCCGTGGAAATGTTCAAACAATCCTTCTGTTTATGCAAACTTCGGTACGGATAGTCAGAGTACTGTGGCAGAAAATGTTCCGATAAACGGAAATACATCAATAAAGGGTAAGGTAAATGTAACTGATGGCAGACTTACACTGAATTTCAGATCAGAGGACAAGGCGATAAATGTAAGCTACATCATTATAAGATTTGATGAGAAGGCTTCTCTTCCTTCCGGAGGAATAAAGGGCGATCTTAACTCTGACGGAAAGGTAAACAGTGCCGACGTGGTTATTATGCAGAAATATATGCTTTCTGATGAAGGAGTATTTGACGGATACAGTGCTGATATGGATAATTCATGCAGCCTCGGTATTACTGATATGATTCTTGTTAAAAATAAAATTATAGGTTAATACAGCAAGGGCATCCCGCAGCGGGATGCCCTTGAATTTTATATGATTAAAGTAATCCTGATTTTACCTCCACATCAAACGGCAGAAGGTTGAGTACATCTTTCCTTGCGTCTACGCCCGGGTAGACTTCGATAAGTCTGAGACCGCTGCTGCAGAGTTCAAAGACGCAGCGTTCGGTTACGTACAGTACGCGCTGTTTGTTTACAAGAGCACGTTTGGCTGAGAAACTTATGCTGTTTATTATGTTTACAAACTTAGGAATACTTCCGTTTTTAGCAATGTTTATTACGCCGTTTTCCTCGGATACATCAAGTCCTCTGGTATTGAAGGTAAGGCAGAACACAACAGTGTGCGTTTTGGCAGTGATGTTTGCAAATCCGCCGATTCCTGAGAATGCACCCGGACCGCGGTGTGAGTTTACGTTTCCGAAACGGTCAACTTCAAGGCCTCCCATGAAGCAGATATCAAGACCGCCGTTGTCGTACAGGTCAAACTGGTTTGCCATGTCGTTCATGGAGGCGGCGCCTATCATTGCACCGAAAACCTTTCCTGATGCCGGGAAACCGCCGACACCGCCTGATTCAACAGTGAGTGTAATCTGGTCGAGCATACCGCTGAGCCTTGCAAAGTGTGAAACATTTTCCGGGATGCCTATGCCGATGTTTACAATGTCGTCCGGCTTAAGCTCCATGGAGGCACGCTTTCCGATTATCTTTGCAGCCGGATTTTTCTCAGGCTTTGTTGCAGTTCTCTTGGCGAGCATATCGCTCCAGTCCTGCCACTGTGAGTACGGTATTTCGAAACTTCCTGTAAGTGATTCATATGCTGCATGTCTTGGTTCCGGGTCAACCTTTACAATTGCGTCGACCATACAGCCCGGAATAATGGTGTTACGCGGACGGGAAGGTGTGCTTACTATTCTGTCAACCTGAACGATTACCTTTCCGTGATTTGCCTTTACAGCCTGACAGATTGAAAGAGCGTCCCCCGACATATACATATCGTCAAATGAAATATTGCCTTTGCTGTCGGCTGCTGTACCCTTGATAAGAGCGATGTTTATCTTAGGAAGCTTATAGTAGAGAAATTCTTCATTGTCAACCTTTACATGCTTTACAAGGCTTGTATCCCTTGAAATTTTGTTTATGCCGGGTCCGTCAATATTAGGGTCAACAAAAATATCAAGTCCTACCTTTGAAAGAGCACCCGGAAGTCCGCCGGCCTGTGCACGTATTGCATGTGAAATGCAGCCGAGCGGAAGATTGTATGCTTCAAATCTGTCTTCAAGTACAAGTTTCTTTGTACTCAGCATAGCACCAAAATGTCCGCATATAAGCTTGTCAACGGCACCTTCTCTTATGTAGCTTTCAGCATTGCGGTTCTCATCCCATACACCGAATCCGGCACTTGAAACTATTGTAAGATTCTTTGGCGAAGCGGATGCTTTATATCTGCGGTATATAGCTTCATGAAGTTCAACCGGATTTTCGATGCCCACAAATGAATTAAGGCATATTACGTCGCCGTCCTTTATAAGTCCGATTGCTTCATCTGAAGTCATTATTTTATACATTTATATTTTCCTCTCTGCATTCATAATTTTTTACAGTTACTATATATAATAAACTATTTATTAATTCTTGTCAACTACGGCGGAAATTTCGGGTGCAGATATAAAAGTTTGGTTTTTGGTATTTACAAACGACAGTTTTCATGGTATAATAAATACATAGACAGGAGGTTTTG
>JAUNJJ010000148.1 GCA_030533325.1 Oscillospiraceae bacterium | reverse complement strand
TTCCGGCTTTTCAGGCATCTCCGGTTTTTCCGGCTTTTCTGCATCTTCTTCATCAGAGATTTCAGGCTTTTCCGGTCTGCCCGGTCTTACTTCTTCACTGTCTTCAGGCTGTTCGCTGATTTCAGGAAGTTCAGGCTTCTCAGGTCTGCCTGCGTCCTCCGGCTTGCCTGCATCCTCAGGTCTGCCTTCCCATTCAGGCTTTTCTGGCTTTTCTGTATCTTCTGATTCTTCCTTGTCTTCATCAGAGATTTCCGGCTTTTCCGGTCTCTCCGGCTTTTCAGGCTTTTCTGCTTCTGTAATGGATTCGTCAGCTGCTTCCTCATCTGCAGGTGCTGATACTGTTGTATCGTCCTGTACAGGTACGTTGAGTTCTTCTTCTGTTACCGACTGTGCTGATACTGCACATACATTTGCTGCTGCCATTACCAGTGCTGATACGCCTGCGATAATCTTGTTTGTTTTCATAGTAATTACATCCTTTCACATCTTAAAAATTGTTTTTGTTTTTTATCCGTTTTAATTTTCATGAACATATTTTTATGTCCGGTTTTTATTTATGTTTTTTGTTTTCTGTTAATTAGATGCATCAAAACAAACAAAGGTTCCCGGAATTTTTAAATTTTTTTATAATTTTTTTCTCAATGATTTTTCTCTGTCATTTAAATTGGCTGAACCGCCATTAAAACCGAGCTTGACCGCAGCTTAATTTCTTGTTATAATAACTTAACAAATAAATTTTATTTTATCAGAAAATATTCAACCTGGTGATTAACAATGAATAATATATCAATAGCAAAAGAAACACTAAAAATTATCAATGAAAAAAAATACTGTTTAAAAGAAAAAGAAATACGGCTTCCGGAAATGGACTATTCATCAGTGCAGGTTTATACACCCGAATCGGGCGAAAAACTTCAGAAAAACAGAATGGAACCCGTTAAATTTAATGATTTCAAAATCACAGTTACTTCTGAAGATTCATTTCAAGCAGCTTCTGCATTTGATAATGCCGCTGTAATGAATTTTGCAAATGCTCACCATCCCGGTGGTGGTTTTATGTTAGGAGCAAATGCTCAGGAAGAATCACTTTGCAGATGCAGTACCCTAATAGCATCAATTACCTCGGACAAAGCTGCAGAAATGTACAGATACAACAATTTGCATATCAATGACGTTGAATCGGATTATATGCTGTATTCGAAAGTATGCGTGTTCAGAAATGAAAAATACGAACTGCTTTCCGAACCCTTTACAGCCGGTGTACTTACAGTACCTGCACCTAACAGAAATGGATTTGCTGTACTTACTTCTCTAAAAAGGATAGATGAAACCATGATGAGAAGAATAAGGATTATGCTTCTTATTGCAGCTAAGAATGGTCATGAGTCAGTTGTTCTGGGAGCATGGGGATGTGGTGCATTCAGAAATAATCCATCACGAGTAGCAGAGTGTTTTCGAAAAGTTCTTATAGATGAATGCTACGCAGCCTATTTTAAAAATATCTGTTTTGCTATTTGGGGGCGGGATGACAGCAGAAATATTACTGCGTTTAAAGAATGTTTTAAAGAAAAAATACAGCACTTACCTTTGGGGTAAATACTGTATTTTGAATATTTAGAAATTTTTGTTTTTTTATCGAATATGTTTATTATTCAGCAGCATCTTCAGTTACTTCAGTTTCCTCAACTGCGAGAATATCTTCAGCAGGCTTTGGTCCGAGTACCTTGTCACGGCCAACGAGCTTCATCTTTAATGCTGCAAGGTCTGCAAGGTTTACTTCTTCATCATCTTCAACGTCTTCAAATGCACCCTTGCCGATTTCCTTTACGCTTTCAGGAAGTTCTACCTTCTTGAGGTTTTTGCATCCGTCAAATGCGTGAGGTGCTATTGTTTCAACGCCTTCAGGTACTGTGAATTCCTCATCTGCCTTGCCTGCAGGGTATTTGAGGAGTGTCTTCTTATCCTTGTCAAAGAGAACTCCGTCCTCTGATGCGAGTTCGTCATTGCCTTCGCTTACTTCGAACTTCTTAAGTCCTGTGAATTCCTCAAAGCCGTGTCTGTGTCCTTCAGGCTTTGCATTCTCCTTGTTTGCCTTTATGATATCCCTGAACATATCCTTAAGTTCCTTTATTCCGAAACCATCTGTGATTTCAAAACCTTCGAATTCTGCAAAGTCAGGGAGAAGTGAGGAGATCAATTGTTTTTGTTTTTTATCCGTTTTAATTTTCGTGAACATATTTTTATGTCCGGTTTTTATTTATGTTTTTTGTTTTCTGTTAATTAGATGCATCAAAACAAAGGTTCCTGGGAATTTTAAAATTTTTTTATAAATTTTTTTGGATATGCAAAACACTAAATATTTATATCGTACAGCTTATTTGCTAAATCAAGAAAAAAATGATATACTTATATATGAATAAAACAGAACGGAGGAAAAATCATGGGAACATACTTTAATCCGGGAAACAGAGCCTTCAGAAAATCAGCTGAAGATGAAATATATATTGATAAAACAGGATTACTGAATATCACAAACAAGGCTTTAAATTCCGAAAACAACTGTATTGCTCTTAGTCACGCCCGCAGATTCGGTAAATCGCAGGCTGCCTGTATGATTGAAGCATATTACAGCAAAGGATGTGATTCAGAAAAGCTGTTCTCAGCACTTGAAATTTCAAAATCTTCAGATTTTAAAAAACATCTGAATCAGTATAATGTTATTCATATTGATGTTTCAAGTTTTTCCGATGATTTTGGAACAGAACTTGTAAAAGAAATTAAGCGCCACCTTTTTGATGATTTCAGAAAAATATATCCTGAAATAGACTATACCAAGAGTACAGCAGCAGTTCTTATGCAGGTTTATGAAAGTTCAGTAACAGAAATAAATAATGAAACAGAAAATATTCCGTTTGTTATTATAATCGATGAATGGGACTGTGTAATAAGAAATTACCCGGATAAACCTGAATTCGTCCATGAATATCTGCAGTTTCTTCATTCTTTATTTAAAAGCACTGAATCCAAAACATTTCTTGCACTTGGATATATTACAGGTATTATTCCGATAAAGAAAATTAAAGACGAATCGGCATTAAATAATTTCAGGGAATATACAATGATCAGCTCCAAAACGCTTACTAAGTATTTCGGATTTACTGAAAATGAGGTAAAGGAGCTGTGCAGTAAATATGATATGAACTTTGATTCAGTAAAAACGTGGTACAACGGATATCTTATAGACGGAGAACATATGTATAACCCAAACTCCGTTATACAGGCAATTACAGACCATAGTCTCGAATCTTACTGGAAAGATACATCAGCCTTTGAAACCATTAATCAGTTCATTACACTTAACTTTGACGGACTGAAAGATGATGTAATAAAAATGCTTTCAGGCGGAAGAACCAGAGTAAACACCGGCAGATTCAAAAATGATCTGTCTGTAATCAAATCAAAGGATGATGCACTTACAGCTCTCATACATCTCGGCTATCTTGGATATGATTCTGAAAGGAAAAATGCCTATATCCCTAATTATGAGATAGCAACAGCATTTCAGTCGGCTATTGAAGACGGTAACTGGCATGAGATAGCAGAAATAATAACACAGAGTGAAAATCTGCTGTGGGCAACGATAGACAATGAACCTGAAAAAGTAGCTGAACTTATAGAACTTGCTCATGATAGTTATACATCATTATTACAGTACAACGATGAAAACTCACTAAGCTGTATAATAACAATGGCATATTTTACAGCACCGGCTCATTATACAATAATCAGAGAGATGCCGTCGGGAAAAGGTTTCGCTGATATGGCATTTCTTCCACGCTCTGACTCTCCGGGTAAACCGGCAATGATTATAGAACTTAAATGGGATAAGAATGCAGATACCGCTTTGAAGCAGATTAAAGAGAAAAGATATACCGGCTGTCTTAAAGGATACAACAACGAAATTCTGCTTGTGGGAATCAACTATGATAAAAAAAATAAAAAGCATAAATGTGCTATAGAAAAAGTTAATCTGTATAAAAATTAATAATCAGTTACATCATAAAAAACTTTCGGAAACTTTTCTGCGTTTTTCGAAAGTTTTTTATTCTGCTATAAGTGAAAAATTAAGGAAGTACCGGAACCCCGGCACTTCCCAGAAGTGAATTATTTTATAGAATATTTTTATTATTCAGCAGTCTCTTCAGTTACTTCAGTTTCCTCAACTGCGAGAATATCTTCAGCTAGCTTTGGTCCGAGCACCTTGTCACGACCAACGAGCTTCATCTTTAATGCTGCGAGGTCTGCCAGGTCTTACTTCTTCACTGTCTTCAGGCTGTTCGCCGATTTCAGAAAGTTCAGGATTCTCAGGTCTGCCTGCATCTTCCGGCTTGCCTGCATCCTCAGGTCTGCCTTCCCATTCAGGATTTTCTGCATCTTCTGTCTCTTCCATTAGATGCATCAAAACAAACAAAGATTCCCGAAGTTTTTAAATTTTTTTATAAAATTTTTCCCGCACATTATTTTATCGGGAAAATATATTGCAAAACATTGATTTTCCTTCCGTTAAAGTGTATAATTATATCAACAGGAAAAACGTTTTACAGTAAATAAAGATACTATTCAAAAAACGTTTTACAAAAAAGAATTGTATTTTAATCGGAGGTAAATATGAACCTGAAAAAATTTTTATCAACAGCTGTATCAGGAATGATGCTCATTTCAATGTTTTCCGGAACAGCAGTCTGTGCAGCAAAAAACAGAGTATCCGTACACGACCCGTCAGTGTTTAAAGACCCTGCAACGGGAACCTATTACGTTTTCGGCTCACATATCGACGCAGCCAAAACAAATGACCTTCAGAACTGGACTCTGTTTACAAACGGATACAAAACTCCGGATAATGCCGAGTTCGGAAATCTTTCAGAAAATCTGAAAAAGGCATTCGAATGGTGCGGTGAAGACCTTGAAGACTGTATAGGTGGTTATGCAATCTGGGCACCTGATGTGATCTACAACCCGGACTATATTAATGCTGACGGTTCAAAAGGTGCGTACATGATGTACTTCTGTGCCTCATCCACATATATCCGTTCAGTAATATGCTTTGCCACTTCAAAAAATGCAGAAGGTCCGTACACATTCGGAGACACACTTATCTATTCAGGATTCACTGAAAACGACAGCTTTGCAACCAGCCAGACAAAAAATGTAAACAGAAAATACACTTCAACAAATATTGATGAACTCATTGCTGACGGACAGGTTACATTCAATACCGCCTGGTTTAACAAGTCAAACTTCAACAATCAGCTCTTTCCTAATGCAATAGACCCTACTATTTACTATGATACAAACGGTAAAATGTACATGTGCTACGGCTCATGGTCGGGAGGAATCTTTACACTTGAGATAGACCCTGCAACCGGCAGATGCATTCATCCGAAAACGGGACAGACAGCTGACGGTCGAATGGTTGACAGTTACTTTGGCACAAAGATTTCCGGCGGATACGGGAAATCAGGTGAAGGTCCGTTTATCGAATACAACCCGGATACAGGATATTACTATCTCTGGGTTACATACGGCGGACTTGTCGCAACCGGCGGATACAACATGAGAGTGTTCCGTTCTGAAAGCCCTCTGGGTCCTTTTACAGATGCAGCCGGCAGAAATGCCGTTCTGGAATCATCAACAGCCCTTGACACAATCGGTCTGAAAGTAATGGGCAACTACAAATTCAGCACACTTGATACCGCCTACATGGCACCCGGTCATAATTCCGTTCTGAGAGATGACGACGGAAAGTGGTATCTTTTCAATCACACCAGATTTAACGGAGGTACTGAATATCATGAAGTAAGAGTTCACTCAATGCAGTTTAATGCAGAGGGCTGGCCTGTAGTTGCACCAAATGAATACAGCGGTGACGAAATCGACCAGCTCGGATACAATCCTTCAGATATTGCCGGGACATATGAATTTATCAACCACGGAAATGACACAGGCTCAAAAATATATGAATCATCTCTTATCACCCTGACTCCTGACGGAAAAATAACCGGCAGTGCAACGGGAACATGGTATCAGGATGCAGATTCAGCAGATGCTGTTATTTCCATCGACGGACAGAGATACTCAGGTAAATTTCTTGCAGCAAAGGATGAAAAAGGGAAAAAAGTAATGTCCTTTACAGCTGTCGGAAACAATAACCAGACTGTCTGGGGAAATCAGACCTCACCATTTACCGGCAGTCCAAGAACTGAAATATCCGCTGTACCCCTCAACGCAGATATGATTTACACTTTTAAAAATAAATACAGTGACTTTGTCATGGATATCGAAAACGGTGTAATGGAAAATTCGTCAAATATTCAGCAGTGGGAATTAAATGGATTTGACTGCCAGAAATGGACGTTAAGAGCCTCTGAAAAATACGAAGGCTATTACTCAATCCACTCATACAGCGATGAAAAATTTGCACTAAGGTCCGACGGTAAGGAAAACGGCGGCAATATAGATATAGCTGAATTCGATGAAAACAATACATCAATGCTTTTCAGATTCATACTCAATCCTGATAATACATACTCCATAGCTACTTTTTCATCAGGCAGTACAAAGATAATCGAAGTGGAATCAGCAAGCAAAGAATACGGTGCCAATATTCAGCAGTGGGAAATAAACGGCAGTGACTGTCAGAAGTGGGTTCTCTCATCTGAGAAAAAACCTGTAAGCTATACTACAGGCGATCTTAATGATGACGGACTTATCAACATCGCTGACCTCGTTCTGTTGAAAAATGTTCTGCTCGAATCATCTTCTGACGAAAAAATTATTCTTGCTTCTGATATAAACGAAGACGGTGTTGTTACAATCGCAGACTTTATCAGTATGATTAACAAATTTATCGGAAAGGAATAGATATGTATGAACATACTGGTTATCAACGGAAATTCAAAAAACACATCAACCACAAAAGCTATTATTGATGAACTAAAATCCGTTTTTGAACGCGATGGAATATCCATAGTCTCTGAAAATATCGGAGGAAACAATATTCGTGGCTGCATATCCTGCGATCACTGCAGAAACGTGGGAAAATGCGTTTTCGGTGATGCTGTAAATGAAATAGCACCAAAGCTTGAAGAAGCAGACGGAATTGTAGTAATTTCTTCAACATACTACACTTCTTCAAATCCAACTGTTCTCGCATTTATTGACCGTATTCTTTTCAGTACTAATTTTGAAAAGAAAATGAAAGTCGGTGCCAGCATAGCAGTTTCAAAATACGGCAGCTGCAGTCCTTCGGTAGAGGAGGTAAACAAATATTTCACATCCTATGGAATGCCTGTCATTTCATCAACGTTCGGACGTACTATACACGATTCAACCGAACTGGATGAAACTTCACTGCAAAGTGTAAGGTCACTCGCCGAGAATATGAGTTTCCTCCTGAGGTGTATTGAACTCGGAAAGCTAAGTTACGGATTTGATGTTTCCTCTTACGAAAGAACACAGAGATAAAAAATACACAGCGTTCCCGTCTGAATGACCGGAACGCTTTTTTACATGCAAAAAAGCGTTCCCGAAACAATCAGGAACGCTTTAAATATATCGTGCCGGCACCTATCTATTTTCCCGGGCCGTCGCCAGCCAAGTATTTTCGACGTGA
>JAUNJJ010000147.1 GCA_030533325.1 Oscillospiraceae bacterium | reverse complement strand
CTCTCCCACAAATATTTCACAGTCATCAAGCCCGTATTTTAAAAGCGCCTTTGATATCTCAACCGGTCCTGCAGCTGATGAACACAGGAAAAATACTTCTTTATTTTCCGAAACAGCATATGCTATTTTCCCGTCAGTATAATCCCTTCCGTGGATACTGTATATCCGTGCATCTTCCATGGTGATTCCGAATTCACATCCAAGTATCTGAAGTGAACCTATCCCCGGAATAACTCTTGACTTCATCTGAGGATATCTTTCCTTTATCGTTCTGCACAGACTGTACAGAAGAGGATCACCTGATACAATAACTGCCGCTCTTTCCTTTTCCAGGATACCGGGAAGATCTTCGAGCAGTTTTTCAATATTTTTGAGAGGAAGTGTTCTCCTGCATCTGAGAAGCTTCAGAAATCTTTCTGAAGCAATGACACAGTCTGCATTTTCCGCCTCTCTGACAGCGACCGGAAGGATATAATCCGAATTTCCGCTACCTCCGCCTATGATTATAAGTTCGTGCATGAGTTCAGCTCCATTTCATCAGCATATCTTCAAGGTTTTCCGAAGATACCATTGGTTCATTGTTTTCGTCGATAAGCATATACGCTATATTGATTTTTCCCTGTGTTCGTAAGACACAGTTTTCCAGTGCTGCCCTTACCACGGACATCATCACATCCTGAAAAACATCATTTTCCTTTAGTATTCTGCACATCTCCCTTGTGGTTACACAGCCGTAAATTTTTCTTATTACCTCTGAAGACAGGCCGTGAAGTGCAGCGTGTGTGCAGATTATTTCACGCTGTGCACCTGCGAAATGACTGTGCAGATACATGATATCAGCGGCAGGTTTCACAAGTTTTCCGGTCCCCCCTGCAATGAGTATATCTGTAAACTCAAGTTTCAGTGCTTCATCAAGAAGAAATCCAAGATAGTTGCTGCAAAGAACTATACTTTTCATATCCGGTTTTATTTTTTTCAGTGCATTTTCCCCTGAATATCCCGTAACAAAAGCCGCTTTGGATCCATATTCAGCTCTGCACATTGAGAGTTCCTGCACTAATGATTCCTTTACTGCTTCTTCACTCATAGGTCTTACAATACCTGTTGTTCCCAGAATGGAGATTCCACCGGTTATGCCTAATCTGGGATTAAAGGTTTTATCAGCAATCTCTCTTCCTCCGGGAACTGAAACATATACTTCAGCGGCTTTATTTCCAATGTGTTTTCTAAGAGTATTCCTTGTCATTTCTCTCGGAACCGGATTGATTGCTGGTTCTCCCGGGGGTATCTTCAGTCCTTTTTTTGTTACAGTTCCTACTCCCTCTCCGGATCTGAAAATTATCTCTCCGTCATAACTGTATATTCTGGTTATTACTTTTACGATACATCCGTCTGTAACATCGGGATCATCACCTGCATCTTTTTTTATTCCGCATGCATAATCACTGTATTTTATAACAGGCAAAATTAATGTTTTTCCGGCCGGTATATCAACCTGAACTCTTTCAGGACATTTGCCGGTCATCTGCCATATCGCAGAGGCAAGTGCCGCACCGGCCATACATGTCCCGGTTGTATATCCTTCTCTGAGCTTATCCATCAGATTCCTCTCTCAATAATCTCATAAATTTTTTCCATATCAATATTCTTTCTGATACAGTCTGCAAGTTTATCATACTGCATTTCCTTGTATTTTACAGGGTCAAATTCATTTATAAAATCAGTGTTTTCTCCTTTTTTTCCGGTAACTGCACTGATTATTTTTCCTGCAATATCATATGAATCAAAGAAACCGTGAAGATATGTTCCGAAGACTGTTCCGTCAGAATTTATATGTCCGTTTATTTCACCGTTTTCCAGCTTAACAAAAGGATCTGCACCCCCACTTGTTTCACCCATGTGTATCTCATATCCGTTGCACTTTTCGCCCGATATTCCGGTTATTTTATCCGAACATATTTCGCCGGTTACCCGGCTTCTGTGCTTGTACGGCTTAAATACAGTTGTTACATCAAGAAGTCCCATGCCTCTCATTTCTCCGCCTGATTCAATATTTTCCGGGTCGCAGAGTTTTTTTCCAAGTATCTGATATCCTCCGCAGATTCCGGCAACCAGACCGCCCTTTTTCTGATGCTGAAGGATTTTTGCCTCTATTCCGTTCTGACGCATCCACTGAAGGTCAGACATAGTACTCTTGGTACCAGGTATTATAACCATATCAGGATTTCCGAATTCTCTTACATCTGAAATATACCGCAAAGATACTTTGTCAATTCTTGAAAACACATCAAAATCTGTGAAATTAGAGATTCTCGGAAGTTTTATTACTGCTATATCTGCAAGCGAACCTGATTTTACGTTGTTCCGGTTCAGTCTTTCCGACAGGCTGTCCTCATCATCAATATCAATTTCTGTATAAGGAATAACTCCGAGAACCGGAAGACCGGTCAGTTCTTCAAGCATTTTAAGTCCCGGTTCGAGAATTGATACATCTCCCCGGAATTTGTTTATTATTATTCCCTTGAGCATCTTCTTTTCATCATCGTCCATAAGTGCCCAGGTGCCGTAAACTGATGCAAAAACACCGCCTCTGTCTATGTCACCTACCAGTATTACAGGTGAACCTGACATCTTTGCCATTCCCATATTTACTATATCGACATCTTTCAGATTTATTTCTGCAGGACTTCCTGCGCCTTCAAGAACGATGATTTCATTTTCATCTGCAAGTGAATTATAGGCATTCATTACATGCGGAATCATATCCTGTTTTCTTGAGTAATATTTCTTTGCATCCATAGTTTCAAGAACTTCACCGCATACAATAACCTGTGAGCCCTTGTCACTTGTTGGTTTAAGCAGAACAGGATTCATTCTGACATCCGGCTCGATTCCGGCTGCCTCCGCCTGCATCACCTGAGCCCTGCCCATCTCAAGACCATCTTTTGTGATATATGAATTAAGAGCCATGTTCTGCGCTTTAAAAGGTGCTGTTTTATGTCCGTCCTGCATAAAGATTCTGCAGAGACCTGCTGTAACAAAACTTTTCCCTGAGTTTGACATTGTTCCGGTAATCATAAGAGACTTAACAGATTTATTCTCCTGTTTATTTTTATTTACAATTTCCTCAAGGCATTTGAGAAGGAAAAGATTTTCGTTTCTCATCCTGACGCATATCCGGTAGTATTCCTCATCAAGTCCCGGAAAGTTGTCGCAGTGACGAATCATAATACTGTACTTTGCGAGTCTGGCATCAAGGTTTTTTATTCCCGGTACTCTGAAGAAAACAAAGTTTGCAGAAGGCTTCCATACCTCAAAACCAAGTTTACGGAGTTCACTGTACATGAACATTCTTTCTTCTTCAATATACTCTATAAACTCTTTTCTGTATCCCGCATCCTTCAGAGCTGCTATTCCTGCTTCTGATGCAGGAATATTTACCGGCCAGGGCTGACCGCATTTCCGTATCTTTTCAGTCAGTTCCTTATCAGAGCATATTCCGTATCCAAGCCTTATTCCCGGAAGAGCATACATCTTTGTCATGGATTTTATTATTATCAGATTCGGGTACTGTTCACAGAGTGATATCATGGAATTCTTTTCGCTGTTCAGTTCTGTCATATCAAAAAAGCACTCATCAATGATTACTTTTGTATTTTTCTGTTTTGCGGTTTCAGCTATCTTGCATATCATATCTTTTTCTGTAAGCGTACCTGTGGGATTGTTTGGATTACAGAGCACTATCATGTCATAGCTGTTTGTGCTTATTTCGTCTATAAATCCTTCATCTATCTCAAAAGGATACGGAAGACTGTATGTTATAACATTTTTACTGTTCTGGCTGAGAGCATCATAATATTCTGTAAATGTAGGGGCTGTCACAAGAGCATTCTCAGGACGCACAGCCATTACCGCCCTGTAAATAATATCAGCACCTCCGTTACCGCATACAATAAAATTTTCACTTATCCCGTGATACTTGCTTATTGCCGCTGTAAGTTCGCGGTTCTGAGGATCAGGATAATTGGAAATCTTATCAACAGAACCTGCAATTGCCTTACGGACTACGTCAGATACTCCGAAGGAATTTATATTTGCTGAAAAATCATATACAACCGGACTGCCTGTTCTTTCGGCATAGGAATATATGTCGCCGCCATGACTGTGCATATTTTTCTCTCCTTTTACATTATGCTGAGTATTACCAACCATATTGAAAACGGTATGATGAAACTGAGAAATGAAGTAACGAACATTATTCTGTTCATCCTGAGTATATCATCCGGCTGTGATTCTCTTGTTTTATCACCAATAAAAGGCTTGTCCACTACCTTTCCGAAATAAACATGAGGTCCTCCCAGCTGAATTCCAAGAGCACCGGCAGCTGCTGATTCAGTTTGTGCAGAATTCGGAGAAAGGTGATTTTTCCTGTCACGTCTGAATATGCGCCAGGCTTCCCTGTAATTTTCACCGCATATGAATGACGAAACAATCATTAACAGTCCGCATATTCTTGAAGGGACAAAATTCATGATATCATCAAGCTTTGCTGAACATTTGCCAAAGTATTCGTATTTTTCATTTCTGTAGCCCGTCATGGAATCGAGTGTATTAACCGCCTTATAAAAAAAGCCCAGAGGAACACCGCCGATAAACATAAAGAACAGCGGAGCAGTTACTCCGTCAGAGGTGTTTTCGGCAACGGTTTCCACAGCCGCATTTACTACTTCTGTCTCCGAAAGCTCCGAAGTCTCACGTCCGACAAGGTATGAGAGCTGTTTTCTTGCTCCTTGCAGGTCATTTTTCCAGAGCATGTCATAAACCTTTCTGCTTTCACGTGCCAGACATCCTGAAGCGGGTATCTGGAATGACCAGAAGGTGTTCAGTACAAACCACAGCCAGAAATTTATCCTGTATGTAGCATACAGGAGTACTGCAGGAACGATAAAGCTCACTGCAGGTACAAAGGTCGCAATTATCAGTCCTGCTTTTTTCATTCCCTCAGGGGTTGCAGGAAACACTCTGCGAAGGAACTTTTCCATTGATGATATAAGTTTCCCTATAAGCACAACTGGATGCGGAATCCAGTCCGGGTCACCGAATATTATATCAAGAATAATTCCCGATACTGCAGAAACGAGAAACCACATCAGACTTCACCGCCTTTCAGTTTTAGCCCAAGACCACAGCACACTCTGTACACTGTATCAGCCTTTTCCGAGACCAGACAATTTGCTCTTCCGACAGCTTCACGGAATCTGCGTTCATCCTCATCAACCGGTACAAGACCGCAGCCGACTTCCTGAGAAATAATCACACATGAAGCCAGCAAATCAAGGATTTCCTCTGTTTTTACAAACGGATTCTCATCATGTTCAAGCCATTTTTTTATCATATACTCAAAATGATTTATTATCCTCTCACCTCTGTACTTAGAAAAATCATTCTGTTGCGAGTCGAAAACATCACTGTAATCCAGTCCGTACTTCTTTAAAGCAAAATTTAGCTTTCCCTGTGCATAGCCTCCGAAAATAAAAATCAAATCAGAACACCTCCGAATAATGCTGCTGACAGGAACCATACTGTTTCATTCAGCACAAGGAAAAATCCTGCAAGGTCGCCGGTAATACCGCCGAACTGTTTCTTCTGCATAAAATAATAATATAAAAACACAAGTGCGGAAAGGACAAGTTCAGCTGCTCCCATCACGCCGAATCTTACAATGGTGAGAACTGAAGCCAGTACCATCTCCGCAATAAGAATATATCTTACAGACCTTCCGGCATTTTCCCCGAATATCTTTGCAAGAGAACTTGTCTGCGTACTTTTTAAAGTTACTACCGAAAATCCGCTAAGTGTACGGGTAATGAACATACCAAAGGTGAACAGCAGGATATAGCTCTGAGCCTCCCTGGTGTATATTTCTGCAAAAGAAGCTGCTGCAATCATAATTACAAGAATAACGCTGAAAACTGCAAAGGGGCCACAGTTCGGATCTTTTAATATCTTAAGTTTCTGTTCAGTCGAGCGCCTTGAAAAAAGTGCATCGGCTGTATCGCAGAAACCATCCAGATGTATCCCGCCGGTAACAAAAATCAGTGAGAAAATACTCAGTGCAGAATACAAGAGAGAACCGATACCAAGCACGGAACATAATTTGTAAACAAGGTACAGAGCAGCACCTTCAGCCAGTCCCACCAGCGGAAAAAATGCCATTGCATATCGCATGTTCTTTTCCGTCCAGTTAAGATTTTTTACCGGAAGGATACTGTACATTGAAAGAGCTATCAGAAAAGAATCAGCCAAAGATCTCATTATATATTTCACTTCCCTTGTATATTAAAGCATTTCCTGCTGATACTTCTATCACTATATCAGATTTTTCAGCAATCCGGCAGTTTATTTCTCCAAGATTTTCTATATATCTTTTCATATCGTCATTATAATTCATTCCGTCTTCGAAGACCTCATTGGTTACTATAACTACTGAATCCATTTTGTCAAAAAGGTATTCAACGCCCTTCATTATTTCAGTTACCGTCCGGCTTCCTGCTCCTCCGAACTGTTCGTTAGCCACAAGGTTGCTCATACATTCAAGCAGGACTGTCTGAGAGGACGCTGTTTTTTCAGTACATCCTGCAAGGTTCTCCGGAACTTCAACTGTTGTAAATCCCTTCCCTTCACGCTGTCTGCGATGTCTTGCAACCCTGTTTCTGCATTCATCATCCCATATCTTCATGGTAGCAAAATAATAAAGAATATCCTTTTTCAGTCTGACACTGATTTCCTCAGCCAGAAGAGATTTCCCGCTTCCGGAACCTCCTGTAATCAGAACTTTCATCAAAAATCACCTTTTATTTTCCGTTCAAAAAACGAACGCAAAAACGAACGTATTTTTTTTGCGTTCGCTTTTGCGTTCACATTTTTTAATCGATATGTTATCTTATGAACGTATTATAACATATATTCAGTCAGAATTCAATAGTTTTTATTCATATCGTATCTCTCTGAATTCATGTTTCCAACAGTATAGAAGCTCTGTTATTTAATATGTTTTTCAGTAAGTATAAAGCGATTCTGCGTGAGTTTATAATTTCTATGTATACGCCTCCGGAAAATGAAATCATCTGATTGCATTTGATTACATAATATGATATAATATTAATAAGAAAACTTAGTATAATAATTTACAGGAGGTACATTTATATGGCAAACACATTAGTTCAGTTTCGTGAAGATGATATAACACGTATAAAAGCAATTCAGATTTGTGAACAGTTAGGAATGGATCTTCCGACATATCTCAGAATCTGTATGGCGCGTCTTGTTCAGGAAAATGGCATTCCTTTTACTATGAAAATCAACAATTCATCCGATAATCAGGCAATTCAGGCTATGAAAGCTGCAAGCAGAATAGCTGAAGAAAATGGAATATCTGATATGTCTCTTGATGAAATCAATGCTGAAATAGCATCTGCCAGAAAGTGATATGACAATGAAATACTATGCTGTTATTGATACAAATGTAATAGTTTCAGCTTTACTGAAGTCGACATCAGTTCCTGGAAACATACTTGAATTGACTTTTTGCGGAACTATTACTCCTCTTATTTCGCCTGAAATCATATCAGAATACCGAAATGTTTTAAGCAGACCAAAATTTCACTGGTCAAAAGAAATAGTAGATACTGTAGTCGGCGAAATAGAACGAATAG
>JAUNJJ010000146.1 GCA_030533325.1 Oscillospiraceae bacterium | reverse complement strand
GATAAGACAAGTGTTGAATTACAAAGGATTTGAAAAAGGGATACGTCAGGTATATATGCTAATGCCCAAAGTAACGGGCGAGCAGTTCAGTATATATCGTATTCGACGTCTTATGAATAAGTATGGTATCAGAACCACTATTCGTAGACCAAGCAAGAACCGAAAAGCAATGAAAGAACTTATTGCAAGGAATAAAAAAGCCAATCTTTTGATGAGGAAGTTCAAACTCCACAGACCTAATGAGGTAAGGCTTACAGATGTAACCTATCTTGATTATGGAGATGGATTAAGGGCTTATGGATCCGCTTCTGTTGACCCTGTTACAGGAAGACTTATCTGTTTTATTATCAGTGAGAATAATGATTTACAGCTGGCACTTGATACCCTAGAGGCAATGGATTCTTATCCTGCAAAAAGCGGAGCGATACTTCATTCAGATCAGGGTATCTTATATATGACGGATGACTTTCAGGAGGCTGTTGTGGAAAGAGAACTTACGCAGTCTATGTCAAGGCGCGGGAATTGTTGGGATAATGCTGTTCAGGAATCGTTCTTTGGTCACTTCAAGGACGAGTGTCATTATGAGAACTGCAAAACATTTGAAGAATTGCAGAAATGTATTGCTGAATACAGTGATTATTATAATAATGAAAGAGGCATGTGGGATAAAGGAAAAATGACTCCGACGGAGTACGAGAAATATCTTACAGAAATGGATGATGAAGCCTTTTTAAAATATCTGGCTTCGGAAGAAAAGAAATATCTTGATATGAAAGAAAAAGCAGCTAATAAGGCTGTGCAGAATGCCAAGGAGTATAAGGCATTTATAGAGGAAGCTATGGAGGAACTTAAGTAAATGAAGTTAGTAGATCATTCTAAAAAATACAAGTATGAAGACGGAACAGACAGACCAGATGATAAGATTATTCCGTTTTTAGATAATGAGTTTGTTACAGGATTTAAGGAAGACAGACTCTTTTATTCCAAAGACTTTGATATAGCCATGTATAAAAAGATACATGATGAGGGTATGACATATGTACAGGCTTATAATGCACTTGGTTTTGATACAAATGTATTAGGTGAAGACCGTGCTAATGCTGCAGGTAAACGTGTAATGCAAAAGGCAAAAGATAATAAGCTCTTTACAATAGATGCATCTAATTATGATGGCTCAGTTTCTATGGAACAGATGGGAAATCTTAGTCCTGAAGAAGAAAGGGCTTATCTTAAAGCACGCAATCATTACCTTGAAGAAATGCTTTTGGCTCAAAAAAAAATCCGATCCGAATTGGAGGAGTTCTTTACCTGATAGAGGAACAGGAAATCTGTGCTGACCGTTTTGAAATGGTTGATGCTTTTATCAATAAGCAGAAAGCGAAGGAAGGCGGTTACAACACTTCCCAGTGTCTTAAGATGTTTGGCGTATCTGACTCAGGATACTATGCCTGGAGAGGCAGGCGTGATGATATCTTTGGTAAAAGAGCTGAGAAAAAGGCTGAGCGTGATAACATCAAAGAAAAGATGCGCCAGATAATCATAGCAAGAAATGGTGTCATCCCTGGTAAGAGAACTTTTAGAGTTGAACTATTCAGACGCTTTAACCTTACTGTTAATACAAAACGAATCGCAGCTATCATGAAGGAAATGAATCTTGTGGCACAGATGCCTCATAAAGATGCTTATAAACACCAGGCCAGTCATAATCATGTATGCGCAGCTCCGCCAAATGCAGTTAATCAGGATTTCTTTATCGGACCAAGGCGAGTAATACTGTCTGATATCACATATCTTTATTATGGAGAGTATAGAAATCCATTCTACCTTTGTGTATTTCGTGACGCTTATACAAGAGAAAATCTGGGCTGGAGCATTGGTCGGTACATGTCAGTATCACTTGTGGAGAAGGCCTATGAAGCAATGAAAGAAGCTCATGGAAAAGAATTATCTGAAGTCTTAAAGGCTGATGAAGTTTATGTGCATCACGACCAGGGAAGCCAGTATCTATCAACGTCTTTTACACAGCTTCTAAAGGATGATGGTTTTGTACAGTCTGTATCTGAAAGAGGTAACTCACAGGATAATGCTCCTATGGAAAGCTTCTTCGGACGCTTAAAAACAGCTATCATGGATATGGTGGCGCTATGTAAGGATTATGATTCAGCAAGAAGGTTGGTGGACGGATACCTTAGAGCTTATAATCATGAGCATTATCAGTATGACCTTGCAGGCCTTACACCTGAAGAATTCTATCAGTATGCTACTACAGGCATATATCCTCTTGAATCATACTTTGGAGTACCGGCATCTGCTATGATGACTGGAGGAGATTTAAAGAAGGTGCGCCGCAGATATGCTGATGAAGAGGCAGCTAAAAGACGTGAAGCATCAAAGAAAAAGCGTGAAGAGAAGCGATTAGTGGATCCACTTAAGATCGTGCAAAGAGACAAGAAACTTATAAAATCTGTGATTGCTACCTGGAATGATAAGAAGGATGTGGCTTCTATACAGATATCTAAGATGGAGGAACTTCTTAAACTGATAGATAAAGCTTTTGAATATATAAAAACTTTAGCTGAGGAAGAACTTGCGGAACTACGGGAGCCACTTGCTTGGAGAAATCACGAGGAATTGAGATATGTGTTTGCTATGAATGAGCTGTTCTAAAACACTTTAAATATATTTTCCAAAACAACAAACAATAGTATAATGAGGCTGACTGCATTAGGGGCAGGATAGGCCTTAGAATTCCGCTGTGGCGGGTATTCTTCACCACCTGATAATGCAGTCTTTTTTTATTTAAACTGGTAGAGATACCAGTCTATTTGTTGTGGGATTAAAATAGTGACTGTCATAAGCCATTCCATAACTGGCTATTTAAAGTCTAGACTGTCTATTTGGATTCAGCCTACTGTCTACTATAATTCCAGACTGTTTATCCAAAGTCCACTACTGTCAACTCTGATTCCATTACTGTCTGATTCAGTTCCATCCCTGTCAACTAGGATTCCATCAAACCTTAAAATCTGTCTAAAAAAAGTCCTTGACTTTCGAACCAGTATAATTCAGGAGATTTGTTTTTGTAAAAACGGGGCAAAAACTATGAATTAAAACCTGGAAAACGGGGCAAAATACAATAAAAACAATTGCAAAAACGGGGCAATATGACGTATGATGTACCTGGAGGTGAAGTCTTGTGTTTAGAAAAGATTCAATTGCAGTAAAAGAATGGTTAGAAACTTCGAATAAAGCACTTTTAGTTACAGGTGCAAGACAGATAGGGAAGACTTGGCTTATTAGGGATGAAATAGATAAAAGTGGATATAAACGATTTGAAATCAATTTTATAAATCAGCCCGATATGGTAGAGTATCTCAATGCAGAAATGAGTGCGGAGGATTTTCTTGTAAAGCTTAGATTGATAATGCCTGAGGAATGTAAGCCTCATGAAACAGTTGTATTCTTAGACGAAATTCAGAAGTGTCCAGAAATTGTTACAAAAATAAAATTTTTGGTTGAAGAGGGAAGCTTTAAATATGCTATGAGTGGATCTTTACTAGGGGTAGAACTAAAGGGTATAGCATCCGCACCGGTTGGATATTTGAGAGTTTTGAAAATGTATCCTATGGATTTTGAGGAGTTTATGATAGCAAATGGGGTTTCGACGACGACTCTGAATATGCTTAAGGATTGCTTTGATGAGTGTAAGCCTGTAGATGATTTCGTTCATGAAAAGCTCATGTCGATGTTTTTTGTATATTTGATTGTGGGCGGTATGCCGGATGCAGTTAAAAAATATATAGAAACAAAGGATATTCGCGAAGTTGATAAAATTCAGAAGGATATCGTGGATTTATATAGAGTTGATTTCTCACAATATGAAGAAGAAGATAAAAAGCTTAAGCTTAAATCTATATATGATATTATTCCGGCAGAGTTAAATAAGCAAAATAAAAAGTTTGTATTTACAATGCTTGATAAGGAATTAAAGTTTGATAGATATGAGAATAGCTTTTTATGGTTAAAGGATGCAGGTGTTGTAATACCGGTCTATAATGCACAGGCTCCTCTGATTCCTCTTAAGGCAGGCAAGAGTAGTAATGTTTTTAGACTTTTTTCAAGTGATATTGGACTGCTTACAAGTGCTTATCCTGCAGAAACAAAAATGGAACTGATTAGTAAAAATGGTGAGGTAAATAATGGGGCACACTTCGAAAACGCAGTTGCACAGCAATTACTTGCTAATGACTTTGATCCATATTTCTGTAAAAGAAGCAAGGTTGGAGAGTTGGATTTTCTTATTGAACTTAGCGGAAAAGTGGTACCTATTGAAGTGAAGTCTGGTAAAGGGTATAAGTCTCATAAGGCACTGGATAACTATATGAATATAGAGGATTATCATCTTGAAAAGGCATATGTATTTTCTACCTTTAATGTTGAAAAGGAAGGTAAGATTATCTATCTTCCAATTTATATGAGTTATCTTCTTAAAGAGCCTAAAATCGATCAGTTAATAGTTGACTTAGATATTTCCGGGTTATAGATTGTGACAAATAGATTTCGTGAAAAACCTCTGATAACAAGCCATCGAGTGGAACTGATAAGAAGGATGATGTAGCTAAAACCGGGGACAACACACCGATTGTATGGCTGTTTATACTATCAATTCTTTCCGGAACGGGATTGATTATTACCGTAAAGAAACGCAGAAAGAATCTTAAGATGTCAGAGAAATAGTTGAAAACTAAAAAAGAAAGTAATAGAGAAGAGAAGCTTATCACATTTGTGGTAGGCTTTTTTTCTGTTGCCAAACTTTTAGAGTATCCTTTCCCCGGGGAGATGGGCGGGGGTAAGGGGGGTAGGAATGGTACACAAAGAAAGACAAAAAAAGTATATGAAAAGCAAATTCCTGAAGCTTAATTATTCTCATGTGGAGTATGTAATTAATTGCCTTGGGAAGAATACTACTGTGGGTCAGGAGGATAAAATAATTTCAATGAAGATAGGGTTTGTACATAATTTGGAAAGATGCGTTGAGAAATACAAAAAAATATGATATTATAGGACTGAAAAATGCAACTAGCTGCAAAAATCTTCCCTAAAGGAGTGCATAGATATGGAGATTAAACGTGAGTATTATTTAGATAAACTTATAAAAAGACAAAATAATGGACTAATAAAGGTTATAACCGGGGCATGCGTTAAAATAGGACTAAATCAAGAGAAACCTTATAAATAAAGGGTTTTGAATGGTTTAAGTCCTATTTTTTTATCAATTTGAGGTAAAGATAAGGACGGCGCCGAACAAATCTATACCTACATTGCCAGTTATTCATAGTCGTTATAAGTATGGATAGCTTTGGGATTGTGAGGTGAAAATCAAAATATATCAATTATAGGACTTAGATTATATCTGTTTTTGTGAACAGGTATGCTAAGTCCTATTTTTTTCACAAAGACCGCAAGAGAATATGTTTTCAGTTATTTCGACCATGAGAGAATATTCTGTAAACTGGAAGATAGAGATAAACTATAAGCAAGTCAGGAACATACCTGATGAACAACTGAATAACAATTACAGATTCAATGAGAAATCATTGTCATACCAGAAATGTCGTATGGAGTAAAATTCCGCAACACGCACTTGGACGAGAATCAGTCAAAGCTTTGCGAAGAGAGTCGAGGAATCGAGAGAAGAAGATGAAGCAGCAGAGTGCATTTAATGTTTACGGAAGGATAATAACCCACAAAGGAATGAAAAGTTCCTTATCCTCGCAATGGCTATAAGAGGAGATCGTGTTACAAATAGATAATGCGTCGTGAAGCTTTAAGCGCTCATCTGTAATTCCCGGGAATGAGTACATTCCGTCGTGTACGGGGCGAAGAGGTGGTTAGAGATAACCGGCGTACACCTACATGCTTCTAAGAAGCTGTCCTGACTGAACTTGTTTTAGCAGGAAATATAAGGAGGATGTAGACATGATAGAAATTATTTCAATAGCATTTGCTTTATTAGGTTTACTGATGACATGGTCTCTTGCTAAAGCTGCAGGTGATGCAGATAAACGGATTGAGGAATTCTATCAGACTTTTCTTCTTGGAGAGGAGAGTCAGGATGGAAGTGGTTCAAAAAAAGTTCAGCAGACGACATAAGCATAAGTTGTCAGCAGAAGAGAAACTTGAAAGGGATCTTAAGGATTGTATGAAATGCAAATACTTCTGGGGAAATAATCACAGGTGCATCAATAATAAGTGCTATCGGGAAAAGAAAAAACCTGAGACTAAGAAACCAGCGAGTGAATGCGATGGATGTCCTTATAACAAAGGTAGCGGATATTGTTTCCCTTGTATGAAGAAAATCCTTGGAAAGTAGAGGCAGTAATGAAATTCAGATTTAGATTGAAAAGGAGGAAGAAGACGATGAATAACAAAATCGAAGTAATTGGTATTGACCACGGCTGGAGTAATATAAAAACCTCGTCGCAGGTATTCGTTACCGGTGTGAAGGAAATTACAACTGAGCCTGCATTATTTGATGGCGTTCTCGAGTATAAAGGAAGATATTACAAGGTCGGGGGCAACAGACAGGAAGTAAAAAGCACAAAGACAGAGGACGATACATTTTATCTGTTAACTCTGGCTGCGGTTGCGAAGGAATTAAGACGAAGGGGCTTATGTGAAGCAAAGGTGTTCTTGGCGGTAGGTTTGCCACTGACACGATTTGGCAGTGAGAAGTCAGACTTTATTAAGTATCTTACAGCGGAAAGGGATATCGAGTTTCTGTTTGAGAATATTAAGTATCATGTGGTAATTGAAAATGTTGCAGTATTTCCACAATGCTATGCGGCAGTTGCGGATAAGCTTCAGACTTTCAATAAGAAAACCTTGATAGTTGATATCGGGTCATGGACGATTGACATTATGCCGGTTGTAGATAAGGTTCCGGACGAATCAAAATGCGTAACCATTCCGAAAGGTCTGATAACCTGTATGAGAACCATTAATGAGCAGTGTGTAAGACAGTTGAATGGTGAACTGGATGAGTCTTTTATTCAGGATATTATGAGGTTTGGCAGATGTGAGATTGACAGAAAGTATTACGACATTGCGAAAGCAGAAATCGAAGCCTTTTGTGAGAAGGTGTATAACTCAATCAGAGAGTATGGATACAACTTATCTACAACCCCCATTGTATTTGTAGGAGGCGGGGCATCAGTAATGAAGTTGTTTGGAGGACTTTCGCAGAGCAATATTACTTATATTCTGGATGTTAAGGCAAATGCCAAGGGCTATGAACAGTTAGCTATGATGGCAATTAGAAAGATGAAGAAGCTGGCATAGGAGGTGTGGCAGATGGCATTAGACCATATTATTAAGCAATCATGCAGGTTCAATATTAAGAATCCCCAACATCGCAAGGTTAATGATGTTTTGGTGAACTTAGACCCGGAGATATGTAAGTCAAAGAGCCAGTTTTTGATAAATGCAGCTGAATATTATATCGACCATTTTGGAAAAGAAGCATTTACAGAAGCAAGAAGAGATGACAGCCCTTATGTTACAAAGAAAGAACTGAAAGATATCGAGGAGAGAACTGTGGAAGCAGCAGTTACGGAAGCAAGAAACGAAGTGATTCGGTTACTCGGAGGCGTAATTGCAGGATGTACCAACCTTTCAGCTTTACCGCAGAGGGCAGTTACCGAAGAGGTTAAGCAGGAAGAGGAACCGCAGGATGATGATACGATTTCAGATTATGCATTAAGCTATTT
>JAUNJJ010000145.1:850-7809 GCA_030533325.1 Oscillospiraceae bacterium | reverse complement strand
AAAAAACGTTAATTTTCAAAGTAAATGCAACAAGAATATTTTCCCATGTTGCGTTCACTTTGAAAATTTGAGTCTTCTGCACTCTTGGTCGATGCATATAGAATTATAAACCGTATTTATGCTGCGAAAGCCACTTTACAATGAAAAGTCGATGTGATAGGCTGGATGAAAGGCAGCATAGATTCATCGGCAGCTGCCTCGCTGACAGAATATCGCATTGACAGAGGCTCATTGTCTAGTGGAACGTGGAATAAATGCATATGTATATCTTTTACCAAATTATGTTCGACCAATGCTGCAGAAGAGCCGTGCTTTTTATCATTTATAGTGAACGTCAAAATAAATTTGACTTTCACTATAATTATTTTATTAATATTGCCTTGCACATCCGTTCCCTACGGTCACTCCGTGCATATCGGCTAATAGTGCACAATAGTTCTTTCAGTTCATCGTCAATCACAATTACATAATCTTCTTTGAAAAAGAAAGTTCTGAACAGGGCAATAGTCTCAGTTTCAGGTGTATAAGCAAGCCGGAATATTCCTTTCATATTGCTGCCGGCATCGTATTTGTCTGAAAGTTCATTACAGGATGAACCGGATATTTTGAAATAATAGTCTCTGACACCACGATTGGTTGCTATCTGAGTAAGTTCAAAATCGTTTTTGTTCATTTAATTAAATTCTCCTTTGCTGTAGTATTCCCAAAAATAAACTAATTACAGCTATCTGTGTTAATAGTAATTTTTATGATAAACTCTCACAGAATGAATTTTTGAATTCCATTCCTCATATACCATTGAAACATCCCCATACCACGCAACAGGACTTATTGCGTCATCTACAATAAATTCACTGGCACACATTGAAGCGACGGTAAAGATATTCGTTTCATCAGTATGAACATCAGCTTTGATATCTCCGACAATGCATGGGATAAGTACACCGTTTTCAAGTATCAGATCAATATATGTACCGCACGGAGCATTACAGAACGTACCTACAGCAACAAGATAACGTCCGTCAAGCAGGCGGAATCCTTTTGAATCAGTTACAGCCTGGTACTGCAGACAGAGCTGTACGCTCTGTGCAGTAATAAGATCATATGGTTCGTATGACTTGAATCCTCGGTAATCAGGATTAACCGGAAGGGGATATTCAGTAAATTCGATATTATGCAGCATCTCACCACTGATAACACCATGAACCGGAGGTTCTTCAGTGACCGGCTCAGTAACGGTTGTTTCAGCAGTAGTTGTGGTTACTGCCGTTGTCTGCTCAGGTGTTGTCGTTACAGGAGCTGTTGTTGATACCGATGTAGTGACAGAAGTTGTAACTTTCACAGCTTCAGCAGTAGTTACAGCTACAGTCGCAGCATTAGGCATTAATATCGGCATTGAAGCCGGTGTTACCGGTTTAATATCATAATTTACCGGACCGGCATACAGAAAAAGTCCGTATGCCATTGCTGATATAATCAGAGATGAGATAACTGGTTTTATAATTTTCATATAATAGGTTCTCCTTGTTATTTTTCAAGCTTGTCTTTATCCTTTGACGGAGTTTTTCTTTCCTGCTTTGAAAGTTTCATAGCTTCTTTCTTCAGCTTTGCTCTTTCAAAATAGCAGGTCTTTTCTTTTTTCGGGGCATTCTTCTTAGCTTCCTGAGCGGCCTTGTTAAGCTCTTCAGTAAGTGTGCTGAGTCTTTCTTCCTTTTCAGCAAGTTCCTGTTCCTGCGGAAACGGTTCGGCTGCGATACGCTGTGCTTCCTTGTATTCGACACGGAGTTTTGCAAGGTTTGAATTTGTATTCTCAATCTTACGGTCAATACTGTACAGTGCACCTTCAAGTCTTCTAAGATTGTGAGAAAAACTTTCAATCAGAGGAGCTTCATGAGTATGCTGACCTGTCATCACAGCAGTCAGACCGCTGCCGAGTATATTGCTGTGAAGTACCACAGAAAGATCAAACCCCTGAAAGCTGCCTATTTTAACAGGAGTGTCCGGTGTTTTGAACTTAAATGCTGCCTTTTCAAATGCTTCTGCAGCTTCTTTTCTGTCTGTGTACTCAGTTCCCTCAATAGTAATTTTAAACTCAGGCATTTTTGTCTCAGGATCAACCGGAAAATTTCTTATAGTCTCACGGTCTGCCTTCAGATGTTCAAGCTGGTCAAGGAGCTTCTGCTCTCTCTGAGGAAATCTGTTTACCTTGTCTTCCATTTCATATCGAGTATTCTGATGTTCAGCACTTAAAACACGCAGTTCCTTGACTTCGTTATCGAGCATCAGCTTTTCCTTTACACGTTCATCACCGGTACAGAGTGCCTTGATTTCTGAGTAGGTAAGTGCCTGCTGGTCAACGTCCTCACATTTTCTTGCAGGAGTTTTAGAAGTCATTATCTGTGAAATAAACTTCTGTTTATTTTCCAGAGTCTGATAAGAATATGCGTCAAACGTACCTTTAGTGACGTATCTGTATATCTCGACGTTTTTGTTTTCGTTTCCCTGGCGGATGATTCTTCCGGCACGCTGTTCCAGATCCGCCGGTCTCCAGGGTATGTCAAGGTCATGAACTGCTATAAGTTTTTTCTGTACGTTAGTTCCGGTACCCATCTTCGCTGTTGAACCAAGCAGTACACGGATTTCTCCGCTTCTTACCTTGTCAAACAGCTCTGATTTCTGTTTTTCTGTATTTGCATTGTGAATATATGCAATTTCATTTTCAGGAATATCGCCTGCGATAAGTTTCTTTTTTATGTCATCGGAAACCACATTTAATGGATACAGGCAAGATTGAGCAGTCATATTCGATAACAAAGCATAAGCACTCTATTATAGCATTTCTGCTTGATAGAGTGCTTTCTTTTTTCGATTTATATTGAAAATAACAGCAAGATGTGGTATAATAAGTAAAATGCTCTTTTTCTACTTGCGAGGTGATATACATATGCTCAGAATAGCCTTATGTGACGATGAAGATGCTGTTTGCTCAGAACTTGAGTCCTTTATTATGCAGGCTTGTAAGGAAATGCATATTGAGACTGAGATTGATATTTTCTCGTCAGGATCAAACCTAAAAAAGCACTTAATAGATGGAAGTATGTATAACATATTCTTTCTTGACATAGAACTGGATGATGAGTCTGGCATTACAATCAGCGACTGTATCAGAAATGAGATCAATGATGAATCCGCTCAAATTGTCTATGTATCAGGGAAGACCGAGTATGATAGGCAGTTGTTCGCTTTTCGTCCGTTTTCTTTCATTGAAAAGCCGTTTGATGCTGCCGTTATTCGCACTACTCTTGAAAAATATATGCGCATTTATGGAGATAAGAATGATCTGTTTCATTATAAATATGGTCATGATACATATTGGGTAAATCTAAGTTCTGTTCTGTACTTTAAGAGCAACAGAAAACTGATCAGTATAGTTTCTTTATCTTCAAAAGAAGAGTTTTATGGCACTATGAGCAGTCTGATCGAACAGTTAAGCACGCAGGGCTTTATCTCCCCACATAAATCTTATCTTGTAAACTATCGCTTCATTAAAGCATTTCAAGCAGATGCTATTATTATGGTCAATGGTGACGAAGTGCCTATTGCCAAAGGAAAGAGAGATGAAATATCAAAGTTACAGCTTCATTTTGAAAACGGAGGACACTAATATGAAATTTACTACTTATAACATTATATATCTTATCTCTAACTTCTTTACCATTTTTATAATTCATCATTTCATGAAATTATTTTTCTCAAATAATGATAAAGGTAAATTACTGACAAATATAGCGTACCTGTCATATTTTATTTTAACTTCATTAGCTTATTTGATGCTGGATGTTCCTATCATCACTCTTGCGCTAAATTGGATTATTATTTTTGTAATTTCCTTGACTTACGAATCGACGATGCAGAAACGTATGATGTTTTCAACATATATCTTAGTATTCATGCTGTTCCCTGAGCTAATCGTAGCTGCTGCTACTGGATACTTACATTTTTCCTTTTTTGTAGATGGTAGTTATAGAAACAGCATCGGGGTAATCGTATCGAAAATAATGGCATTCAGCGAAGCATTGCTTTTGCATAATTATAAAATCTCCAAGGAGAAACAAAATGTAGGCTGGAATCTATGGCTTTCATCTATTCTGATTCCTATATCTACTTTAGGCTATGAAATTATGTTTGTAAGCAACAATTCCCCATCGCAATACAAGGTTATCACATCCGTTGTTATCCTATTTGTTATCAATATTTCAGCTTTTTATCTGTACGATTCTCTTTCAAAAAGCTATGTCCGTCAATCTAAGCTCTCCATTTTGGAAACGGAGAATACACTTTATAGTAAGCAGTGCGAGATCATGCAATCTTCTACAGAGGAACTACAAGAGTTCCGTCATGATATGAACAATCAGTTTATTGCATTATCTCAACTAATCAAATCAGAGCAATATGGAGAAGCTGAAAAGCAATTAAGCCACCTGACTTCGCTAACTAAGAGTAAGATAATATATAGCACATCAGGCAATGTCATTATTGACGGTTTGATCAACTATAAATTGCAGAATGCCCTAAGTGATAAGATCAAGGTTAAAACTGAAATAGCAGTTCCAAATCAGATAAACATAGAAACTACGGATTTAGTTGCTATTCTCGGTAATCTGATAGATAATGCACTAAATGCACTTGCCGATGTTCCGGAGGATAGGCGAAGTTTAACCATAAAGGTAGTATTTAGTCAAGAAAGACTCATTATTCGCACGTCAAATCCGTATGTTGGCGAGGTGATGTGTAAGGACGGAAAGATCATATCTGCTAAACGGAATTCCAAGCAACATGGCTATGGCCTGAATAACATAGCCAAAGCCGTCAACAAATACAAAGGCTACATGGATATTGATTACACTGGAAACAACTTTACAGTTGACATATTAATGTATATATGAAAGATTCCGGTCTAATATAAGAATTTTCGTCATTTCGTACCAAGAAACCGGCATTTCGTACCATCTTCTCGCACAAGCCCCCTAAATATGCTATAATAAAAGTGCCAAAAGGGAAAGGGGGTGAGCGTGATGAAGAAACTCTTTCAGAGGTACGGTGGCTTTCTTGCGGCGTTAGCCATAGTAGTTACTACTATGAATGCAAACGCAGCCTGCGTTTGCATTATGCACCAAGACTCGTTGCCGGACGAAGCTAAGAGACTTCGCAAATTCTGATGTTTGCTAAAACGGCTGATACGATCACCAAGAAATTACAAGAAAACAATTCAATTTCAAGTGAACAGTATGAGATATGTCGATTTGGGTTTCAGCAAGGACTGACGATTCTACTGAATGCTGTTACCGTAATAGTTATCGGTGCTGTTATGAAAGAGCTATGGCAAGCAATACTCTTTATGGCGTTATATGCTCCGTTGAGAAGTAATGCTGGCGGTTATCACGCTCGGACAGCTACCCGATGCTATGTTTATTCCATTCTTTTGATGATTGCGGTTCTTTTGGCAATGAAATACTTGTTTATACCGACATTCATTTGCATCATCGCACTTGTGATCTCATGTGCAGTTATTCTTATTCTTGCTCCTGTGGAAGATGCTAACAAGCCGCTTGATAACATAGAGCAAGTTGTTTACAGGAAACGCACATATGTGATTACGGCTTTAGAGACTACTATATTCTTCATTGCCCTGTTTTTCGGAGTGAAACAAATTCTTCTCTGTTGTATGTGGGTTATGTTGATGATGTGTGGTATTCTATTAGCTGGGAAGTGTAAGAATGAATTGGGATATACATCTGATAATGTTCACGAAACAGAAAGGATGGTACGTCATGAAAAAAACTAAGAAGATTATTATTCCTGCTGTAATGGCTGTCGCAGTCATGATGAGCGGTGCAATTACGTGCTATGCTGCAAACTGGGGAGACCTCGCTACAGTAACTATCAACAGTTCTGATAGTTGGAAAAACCAGTTCGATGGACCTTATGACTACAAAGAAACTGAAAGTGAGAAGTTTCGTGTGTATGCTACAGCAAAGACAATGACATCAAGCCCGTCGGTCAGGCTGATCAATTCAGGAGGAGAGATAAGAAGCAGTTCTGTCTCTGTTCCAAATACTTATTACACATATACTGGTGATGATAACACTGGCAGTTCGGGATATAATTATTGGACACAAACAAAGCCAGCGTGGAATCAAGTGGGATCTGATACTATGAAATTTCAGATCAAAGCTGATGAATAACAAGTATTTATAATCAAGCTTTCGGCTTACAGTAAAGTTACATAGCTCGTCCAATGCACTAAATTCAAACGCAAACTGTTACATAATTCTCTTACCCAGTAATTTATGTTTGCTGAATTGACGTTGGACGAGCTTATTATTTATTAATCATATTTGGACTGGTGATTATATGTTTAAAAGTGAATTGAAATTATATATGAAATCAAAATGGAATCTGATAATTGCGATTCTATTATCAATACCAATAGTAATTAGTTACGTTTCTACATTTCAAGAAAGGAATGAATGGTCTAAACAACTTGTAAATCCCAGTGCAGATCTAAATATTCAGAAAGTCGAACAAATAGTTGATGGATATAGCGGAATTAGCTATTTGTTTAATTTTTTCTTTTCTTCCGATTATCTAATTATTTTTATACTTCTCGCAATTATCTCCTTTTCCTGTATGTTTGGGGCTCAACTGCTTAAGCATAAAAATAATGGGTTTGGAAATATGATAATCACTCGATGCAACTATTCAACTTATTTATGCAGTATGATTAAGGTGCAGAGTGTCTATGTTGGTGTATTTCTTGCATTATACTTCATATTAATTATACTATTAACAGGTATATTGTTTCCATTTAAATTTGGCTCGTTTATTACTTGCAATTTTCCTTTATATTCATATAGTGCTTTAGAATGTCTTAAATGTATGGTTCCTCAGTGTATATT
>JAUNJJ010000145.1:0-802 GCA_030533325.1 Oscillospiraceae bacterium | reverse complement strand
CATCTCAGTATTTACTTCACTTAGTGATTTATTTGTAAATAATAAATATATGATTTATAGCGTACCATTAGTTCTATATTTTGTTCCATTCATACTTGCATCTACAATAGGGAACATTTCCGATTCTTTTGGTAAAATAGTTTCCAAATTAGTTGTTGATAACAACGTTCTCGCAATATATCTTCATCGAGTTGCTAATACAACAATCACTAATTTAATTTTAGACTACTTATGCTTGCCGTTAGCCTTAATAATTGTTAATATGCTCATGTACATTTTTAATCGGCACAGATTTAAGGAGAGATATATGTGAGTAGTAAATCTAAAGTAATGATCCTGTGTACAATAGTGACTGTTATAATATATGCTATTACAGAGAGTTCGTTTGTTACAATTAATAGCCCAAATTGTACGGGCGATTTGCTGTTTCATAATTTTTATGCATCATTACAAAAAATGTTGTTTAATAACACAATCCTTTTATCAATACTTATTTATGTGAACAGATGCGAATTCCTTAATACTTTAATTGCGATTCGTTATAACAGAAGCTACTATAAGATTATTATTCTCAAAACTATTCTGTCGTGTTCTGTCTTAGTATGCTATCTGTATTTTCTATACATTATTTCAAGTTTGTATTTTAAAATACCTATTGAAGTAAGTGCTTTCTCGTATGTACCAAGCTTTTTCTTCTATTTTCTTAAGCTTAACTCCATATATAATCTAATTTATTGCATAAAATGCAGCCATGTTTTATCTTTTTTATGTATTATCATTGAGGGCTTTTTATTATTAATAT
>JAUNJJ010000144.1 GCA_030533325.1 Oscillospiraceae bacterium | reverse complement strand
TGTATTCCGTTTTCTTTGAATCATCTGCTCCTGCGGAAATATCAGTCGAATACACGTATTTAAGTCTGCCGAATTTATCATAAACATTTGATGAGCTTTCGCCGTTGTCATAACGTGTAACTTCACAAAGAAGGTTATCTTCGGTAAACAGGTCATAAATGAACTCACTGGTTACGCTGTCTGTTGCTTCCTTCTTTGTAACTCGTCCGAGCTCATCATAGGTTCTGGTAATTACATTTTCTTTTCCGTTTTCAGTTACTGATGATTTCAGAACATTTCCGTTCTTATCATAAGTGTATGACTTGGATATAACTACCTTGCCGTCAGCCTTTACTTCTTCCTTTGTGGTCAGACCCTGTGCATTATATGTGTACACTGTTTCATTTCCGGACGGATCAACTGATCTTGACAGTCTGCCATCAGTGTTATAGAAGAATTTTTCAGTCTTACCGTTTGAGTTTGTTTCCTTTACCTCATCAGAAGCTGTGTATTCATAAGTGACCTTGTTTTTGCTGCCTGCAGTTTTTGAAGCAATATTACCTTCAGTGTTATATGTGTATGAAGCAATTTCAGCTGGTGTTTCATCATTCTTACCCGCTGATGAAACTTTCACAAGTCTGTCCATTACATCATAGTAATAGAATGATGAATTACCTTCGCCATCTTTCTTAATATAAACATTTCCGGCATAATCATATGTCAGTTCTTCTGTACATACACCTGCAAGAATTGTTTTTGTAAGCTGCCTGTCAGCATTATACCCAAATTCCTTCAGAACATATCCGGCATCAAATGATTTTACCTGGTCGCTGTTTTTATTGTACTCGATGAATTCATACGGAACATCAAAGTCTGACTTCTGGATTACTCTTCCGAGGTCATCATAGATATATGTTTTTTTACCTGTCTGAATGTCATTAAGAACTGTAGTTTCCTCTGTAAGATTACCATCGAGGTTATATGTCATCCTGTCTTCAGAAACATTGTCTGTTCCATATCTCTTTATGGTGTTTATAAGTCTGCCGAGTTCGTCATACCTGTATTCTGTCTTAAATCCGTTTCCGTCATATTCAAATCTGACATTTCCCTGTATATCATATGTCCATTTCAGAGTAACACTGTCTGTAAGTTTATCAGCACTTAACTGATTGTCAGCCACTCCTTCAGGTCTTTTTCCTGTTGTTTTTGAAATGAGTCTTCTTAGGTTGTCATATTTGTTGATTTCCACTATACCTGAGCTGCGGATGATAACAGCGGCGTTGCCTTCATTGTCGTAAAGCGTTTTAATTTCGCTGTTTACAGATTCGTTTTCATCATTTCTGTCAACTTCAGTTACTGATTTACTTTCAAAACCAAGTCTGTTGTATTCTGTCTGAACTTTCTTCTTTCCAAGAGTTTCTTCAATAACATTGCCATTAATATCTGTTTTCCATGTTTTCGTAGAAAGCAGTGGAGCTACTGAACTTACATCTTCTCCGTATGAGCTGGAAATTTCCTGAGTATATTCTGTTATGCCGTCTGTGTCTGATACCTGTGAATATGATGTATTTGTTACAGCATACTTTACTGCCTCAGATGTTCCCTTGAGAACTTTTTCTTCTTTTACATTTCCGAGTGCGTCATATTCGTAGATTACATTATCCCTGTCACTTTCCGGATAACGTTCTGTCAGAACATTACCTGTTCCGCTGTAGGTATATGTTTTTCCTTTGGCATTATCAGAGCCATATTCTTCGCCGTCGATTTCTTTTATAAGATTATCATTTGCGTCATATTCAAATGCAGAAATAACGATTGAATCAGCAGCAGCAGGCTTCATGGTTCCTGATTCCTTATCAAAACTGTATGTTTTTCCAACGAACTCTTTGATTTTCAGTCTTCCTGCATCATCATATATGTACTTTGTATAACCTGAAGCTGATGCTATTGAATATGTTTCAGCTGAAAGCGATTCTTCTGATGAAATACCTGCAAAGCTTTCAGGTGATGCTTCAGCAGTTAAAAGTCCTGCTCTGTTATATTCATAAGCAGTTACTGCATATTTGTCACCAACCTTATCGGCTGAAAGAATCAGATTATTTCTTGAATCATAACAGTACTCTGATTCTGATTTAACACTGTCACCAAACTTAAGTACTTTCTTAGTAACACTACCTGCCCAGTTATAGCTCAGTGTTTCGGTTAATATACCTGTTTTACTGCCGTCATCTGACGGAACATCATGCTGTATTGTTTCTGTCAGTCTGCCAAGTTTATCATAGTTGTATTCTGTTTCTGATTTCGATGGAGTAATTGTTCCTTTAAGATTACCGTTTCTGTCATATGTATTTTCAGTAATAAGTTCTGTTTCTTCGCCTGTGCCTGCAGCACTTGCAATGAGGTCTGAACTTTTTACTACGTTCTTTACAGTTACCGGCTTTCCAAGATAATTGTTCACGTAAACTGTTTTGATATTACCTGACTGTTCAGTAACCGTATTATCTGGAAAATCATATTCTCTGGATGTTCGTACAACATAAGCTGCTGAAGATACATCTGCTATTGAAATTTCACCAGTGTATGTGCTCTCAGTAAGAACATTTCCATGTTCGTCATATTCATATCTGATTACATTTGCTTTAGCATTTTCGCTCCACTTAGGTGAATCCGGATTAATCTCCTGTGCATCAAGGTAAACTATCTCATATTCCAGGAGGCCGTCCAATGTATAGATATTTTTACTGATGAAATAGCTTTTATCCGGTTTATAACCTGTTAATGTCGTTTCCAGCATTCCACGGTCATTATAGAAATACAGTATGTCTGATATACATTTTGATTCAGCAGATTTATCAAATACCCGTTCTCTCTTCAAATTTCCATCTGCATAATATTCTTTTTCAGTTTTTCTGAAAGGATTATCAGATACTGTTTCTCTGCCGGCATAATCAAGTTCTGTTTCTGTAACAAGTCCGCTGTCTCCGTTTATGTATTCAGTATGTATCAGCTTCGAAGATTTGTACGGAGTAGAATTACTGTTTCCCTTTTCATAAGAAAACTGTTCGAGAATGAGATCATTATATTTTTTCTCTGTTAGTCTGTTAAGTCCGTCATATGCAAATTCATATACTGCACCACCCGGTTCAGTCTGCTTAGCAAGATTGCCGTTTTTATCATATTCGTAACGGGTGGTATTACCTTCTTCGTCTATTTCCTCAGAAAGAAGACCTGAAACACTGTATTTGTATGTATGACATGATTCTGTTAATTTATCAGCTTCTGAAGCTTTATTGGCATATACTTCAGGACTGACTTCCTTAATCTTTCTTCCGTGAGCATCATACACATATAATGATGTACTCTTAGCGTCCGGACCAGACGATATAGTTGACTTTACAAGGTTAAGGGTTTTATCAAAATATGAGACTTCAAAGATTCCTTCAGGATTCAGCTTTGTCTGAACATAGAATATGCACTTTTCATAGTCATTGGCTGGCTTTTCTATGATAACGTCCTTACCGTTCAGAGTAACTTTCTGATCCTTATCAAAAGGTCCGTAACTGTGTGCATAGTATGTAGTTCTGTTTCCTGTTGTTTCGCTTATCAGCTGACCTTTTTCATCATATGAATATGTCGTTGTTATTTTAGCTGAACTGCTTCTGCTTGTTACTTTTGATGCTATTAGCCCCTTGACATTTAATGTATCATCATAAGTATATGTTTCTGTGCTGCCGGAACTACCGTTTTCAACTGTTTTAAGAGCACCATTGTTGTAATAGCTGTATTTTATGGATGATATAACATTGCCGCCTGCATCGTACAGCATTTCTGACAATACATTATTACAGTTGGTATCGTAAGTGTATTTAGTATAACTTCCGTCAGGATTTGTCTTGTTTATGACATTTCCTCGTTCATCTTTTTCGATTACAGTTTCCTGTCCGTTTGAATCCTTAACAGTTTCACTTGTCGGATACTGACCTTTTAAGATGGTTTTTATGTATGTTTTTTTATACCACTCATCGCTGTCCTTCATGCCTGTAACATTAACATAATCGCCGTTGTACTTAATTTCGTACTTGTATGATGTTATGCCGTTTACAGCATCAAGGACAGATACTGGTCGTTTTTCTGAAAGGCTGTACTGAGTAATGGTTTCATTTCCGGATGGGTCAACGACCATTCTTCTGAGATTTCCGGCTATACCCTGAACCTCATTGTTTTCGTCCATGTAGACATCTTCATAATAATTATAGCTTATATTTCCGTCTGCATCTGTGTATTTATGGATTCTGTCAGACTTGTCATATTCAACTTCACAGAATGGATTACCGTTTTCAGTGATTTTAGTTATGCTGTGGTTGTTATATTTGTATATTGTTTCAAGACCGGATGTATCTGTTACGCTTTTAAGATCATCGCCTTCTAATTCATAAGTTACTGTTCTGCCACGTCCGTCAGTTGCTGTAACTTTGTTTTCGACTTTTGTTACAGTTATTTTTTCACCGGAACTATCTGTAATTTCAACTTTACCAGATGAATGTTTGATTGATATTTGATTTCCGTATCTGTCTTTGATAGCTGTATTTCTGAATATTTCGCCATCTAAGGTATAAATATAGCTGATCTGATCCTTTGTGGTCAACTTACAGGTTTTGCTATCTTCGAAGGTAAAACTATCATATGTCCCAAAATTTCCTTTGTATTTTCCTTCTTCGTTTTTGGTGAAATATCCTTTTATTCCATCAGGGTATGTTATTTCAACCGCATCTGTTGTAACCAGTTCTACATAACCTGATGATACATACCAGTTTCCGCCTGATAATTTATACCACGTTTTGCCATTGTAATCTTTTTTACTGCCTTCAATGTCTATTTCAAAAACTGTTCCTTTTTCAAGACCACCAATTATGTTGCCCCAAGGGTTATCACGAACGTTAAGATATGTCGCAGTTACCGTACCTTTGTTATTACTTAGTTTTTTTACAGAACTTTCAAAGTTAAATTTCCATCCGCAGCCTAAAAATTCGCTCTTTTCATCTTTGAACTGAGAATTATACACACGATCAAGTGATAACTTCTGAACCGGACTATTGAATACAAGATCAGTCTTTTCCTGAGTAAAGTCTCCGTTGAGGCCTTTTGAGTTGCCCTTAAACCTTGCTCCACGGACGTTTTCAGGCATAAACTGTTCAAATACATCAGTAACATCCGGTGTTTCGCCTCCGGCTATGAACAACGAATTGTATGCTACAGCTGAACCAAAGTAACCTCTTGGAACTGATGTACTGATGTTCTTTTCTCCATCGTTCAGATAAACCCATCCAGTACCATCATAACCTTCGGTTGTGTCAGTGTATACTGCTCCACTTTCGTTATCAGCTGTAACACCTCCGACTGCGTATAGCTTTCCCATTATGAACGCTAATCCGAATCCTTTTCTAGGAGTATTCAGGTCATCTTTGTCTATCCATTCTTCTTTCTCAAAATCATAGAATTCAACACTTTTCAGTATACCACTGCTGTTTTCGCCGCCTGCTGCTGCAAGATAAACCTTATTCCCGTCAAAATACAGAGAAGCACCGAAATTCTTTCTTGCAGTCTTCATTGAATTCTCTGATACAACAACAGTCTTGCTTACCGGATCAAAAATCTCAACAGTATTAAGTATTTCACCATCAGCAGACTCACCGCCAATAATGTATATCTTTCCGTTATAGTATACGGCTTCATGCGATTTACGTGCAATAAGTGAATTATCTCCGATTAAATTTACATTCTCAATACCTTTAGATGTTATAAGTTCTATGCTGTTAAGAACTCTGCTTCCATCATACCCGCCAAATACATATATATTATCTTCGACAGCAGCCGCTGCAAAATCTGCCCTTTTCGTATTTAGATATCCCGCAGTCTGCCATGTATTTGATCCGAAATTATACCTGCTTACATCGCTTAGTATTTTTTTATTTACATCTGCACCGCCAATTGCATAAATATCGCCACCCGCATCTACCAGTTCAAGATGTGAAACTGGTGCGTTCAGTGACCTTCTGATTCGGTAAGGTTTGTTATCAGTATTTTTATAGAACTCATCATATGGCTGGATTAAATTCTCATATACTCTCTCACGACTTAAATCATTTTTAAAATCATATTCATAAAATGGTTTTGTAATTTCAAGAGTATCGAACTGAGCGCCTCTTGAAATTACACTTTTATCCGGGTTTATTCTGGTTGGAGTTCCAAAAAACACGGACTGTCTGCCGTCACCGTTTAATATAACTTTATGACCGGAATCTGAAAATCTGAGGTTATCAGCATTACCCTGCTGAGTGAAATCACCTTTTATCTCAAGAACACCGTTTTTAAAATCATTTACTCCGTTACTGCTTACAGTAAAATCACCATTTACAATAACCCTCGTGTCCGCCTGGTTCATTTTAAAAACCGAATTATCCTTCAGTGTCATATTTCCTAAAACGGAAAGTTTGGCATGCTGATCAATTAACTCATATGTTCCTCCAGACTGAATGTAATTACCTTCTACAATCATTCTCTGACCAAACGTTTTTAAAGTTCCTCCGGTTTGAGTATAATCACCCTTTATCCTGAGAGTAACATTCTTTTGGTTATCATTAGTAATTCCCACGTCTCCATTTTCGATACACAATCCATTGTGTACTATGAGTTCACTCAAGCCTGTTTCACTACCAAACAAAGTAATTTTGTTTGATATTTTCACAGGAACAGGATTGGTTGTATAATTACCGTTTTCGTCCTTCTCATATGAAATAATACCGTTTCCGTTATCAATGTAGTTTTCAAAATTAAGACTGTTTATGAAAACTAACGGTTTGTCTGACTTATTTCGATTAACAAGTCTGTAAATTTGTCGGTTTGTATCTATTATTTGCTGTTTTTCACCTATGAGAACTATAGTACCATTACCCTCATTAATGTTTTCTTCGTTATCTATTAAATCTCCTTCTAATAAGACTGGCGAATTTGAACACTTTAACTGACCATTTATAATCAGATTACCTCTTACAATAATCCTGATTTCTGATTCTGAAACGTTCAGATGGGCGTCGGGTTCTATAGTCAGATTTCCTTTTATTTCTACTACAGTTTTCTGTTTAATATTTATATCCGATCCTGATTTAATAGTTGCATTTCCATTTATTCGCGTATTTTCATCTATTGAATCAATCTCTTGATCTCCGTTTAATTCAGTTTTAAAATCGACATCAGATGTGTCATCAGAATAAATCTCTGTACTGTTAATTGTTTTATTTTCTGAAGTTACTGCAGGTGTTGTATCAGATACTGCGGTAGTAACAGTAGTATCTGACTCTTTGGGTATATCAGTGACTACTGTTGTTATCTCTTCCGAAGTCTCTGATGTCTCAGTTGTTTCTGTCACTTCTGTTGTTAAAACTGAAGTTGTAACAGCTGAAGTCGTTACTTCTTTTGTTTCATCATCCTCCTTCTGTTGTTCCTCTGCTTTCTTTTCTTCCATGTACTCCTGTACATTTTCTGTTATAGCTTTTACTACGACATCATAATTCACTGAATTAAACATAAATGCCGCCGAAAGTAAAAATGCTACAGTTCTGTTGATTTTACTCATTTGAAACCCTTTCTGTTACAATTTTCGTTGAATTAGCATAACTTAATGTCTTACATATGTGCATATCAGCCAAATCAACCTTAAATAGTATAGCAGTCAATTGAGCAAATGTCAATAGTGTAGCTAATATGAAGAATTTTAATACATCTCATTTGCAGATAAACAAAAAACTGCACCCGCCATAAGCAGATGCAGTATCTTATTTCACTCTTCCACG
>JAUNJJ010000143.1 GCA_030533325.1 Oscillospiraceae bacterium | reverse complement strand
TGATAGCAGCGAATCAACTGAGAATATCAAGATTGTTAAGCAGTTACAGGATCCCAATGACATATACAAGTATACTGCTAAAAAGTGCTGCTATGAAATAAACAGAAGACTTGAAAAACTTAATGTTAAACTGGAATTTAATCAATATCATTTCAGGCTGTTTTGTGATTATTATTCAATAAAACAGAATACAAAGTTATGTTATATCTCAAAAATGTTTTCACAGCCTCAGTACAGTTATTCGTTGCAGACGATAGATTTCATAGTTGAAGAAATAAAAAAAGATCCTGAAAATATTATTCAGAATCTTAAAAATCATAAAAAAAATAAGTCAACCCCAGGGGCAAAGGAATTCTAAGCCTAAAAGCCTACTCCCATTCGGGAACCCAGCCGTACTCCTTCACGAGTTAACTTGATTATAATATATCATATGCAGATAGGTTTGTCAATATTAAAAAAGTTATTTGTGTGTTATGTACAAATATTCTATTAGGAAACAACTATAATTTTGCCAATAGAAAAATAAAACCGTCGTACCCGGATTTTCCCGAATACGGCGGTTACATATTATGTTGTTGTCGATGTATATTCTCTTGAGCGGATATGAGAACCGATATTTATGAGGAATGAGACTCCGAAGATAACCCAGAACCATACCATATCCTTTGTAACAAAGGCGTAGAGTATCAATCCGGAAATAAACGCCCATGCAGCTGAGAATATTACAGCGAATATCCAGAATCCGACTTTGGTTGTCTGAATGAAATATGCAAGGAAAAATACTACTGTTCCGATAACAAAACATATTGCCGGGTGTATCTGAAAGTCAAAGAAAGTATCAATTTTTCTGTTGCAGAGATAAAGGACAATTCCACTTGCTGCTGCAATGCAGAAACTGTTTACTATCGTTATTCTTTCAAGAAATGCCTTTGACAGGAACATTACAATACTCAGGGCAAGTATAATAAGTATTAATGCGATTGAAATTATTAATGAAATCATTTTTTCCTCCTTGGTATGGTTACTGTTCTGATAGATTGATATAATTATATCACATTTGACTCAATATATCAAAAAAAGAATGGATCATCTCCGTCCGGATCATTGTATTCAGCACAGTCGTCCATCCATTCAGGCAATCCTTCTTTGATTTCATCACACAAATTCTGATAATAATCTTTCTCTATTTTGCCTGCCATCAACATGCATTTATAGAATTTTTTTATGCTTGCAGCAGTAGATTTTATTGTGCCAGGAGTAGACCACATGCACTTGCGGATAAAGAAGTAGCCCAGATAGTCGCCAATCATACATACGCCATCTTGCATAGGATGGGCGTCCTCATAGAGCATATAGTCGTTTAAGTAGAAATCAACGTTTTCGTAATGTTTTTTTATCGTCTTATCCGATAATTTCTGCTCTTTCAAATAATCTGCAAAGATGTCAAGTAATATTTTGTTTTCTTTTTTGATTTTTTTACATTCTTCAATATATTCATCGTAATCCATAATAAAAATACCTCTTTAATTGAAATAGTATAATACATATCGTAATTGAACCATAAAACAAGCAGAATTTCAATAAATTTCTGAAATTCGGTGGTCTTTCCTATAAAAATGATTGCGTTTAACCTATCCAGGCTAATCTCCGTCCTTTACTTTTCAAGGTGAGTGTGTTATAATAATCCGTAATAGCAGGAGCAAAATCCGCTGTTTGCGACAACAATAAACTGTTTTAGGTAGTGAGGAAAAGAGAGGAAAAACATATGAAAAGATTAATCACAATTTTAATATCATTATCAATTACGGTGTTATTTTGGAATTATAACATAAACACAAATGATGAATCTACTGTTTCAGCGTTAACATATTATTTGGATGATTCCAGTGGGTTAGAATACTGTATTAACGAGAATGAAGAAGTAAAAATTACCCGGTGTAAAAATTCAAGATGTAACGTAGTAATTCCTTCAGAGATAGATGGATACAGTGTTACTTCTGTAGGAAATTCTGCATTTGAAGATTGTATAACTCTTAGTTCTGTAACCATTCCGGATAGTGTTACTTCTATAGGTAATTCTGCGTTTAAAGACTGTGTAAACTTAACCGCAGTGTCAATTCCGGATAACGTTACATATATTGGCGGTTCTGCGTTTGAAGGTTGTATAAACCTGAACTCAGTCGCCATTCCGGACAGCGTTACATTTATTGGTGAGTCTGCTTTCAAAGATTGCGAAAGGATTACTTCAGTCACTATTCCAAACAGTGTTACCAATATTGAAAATTCTGTGTTTATGAATTGCACAAGATTAAAAACAGTCACATTTCCGGACAGTATTACCAGTATTGGCGATTCAGCATTTGAAAAATGTGAATATTTAAATTCGGTTACTATCCCGGATAGCGTCATAAGTATTGGAGATTCTGCATTTGAAAACTGCCAACAGATAGGTCCGTTAACTATTCCTGATGGTGTTACTTCAATTGGAAAAAGAGCATTTGAATTTTGTACACATTTACGTTCAATTACAATTCCTGAAAGCGTTGTAAATATTGGCGATTTTGCGTTTATGGGTTGTTCAAACTTAGAATCAGTTATCATTCCGGACTGTGTTGAAAATATTGGCGGAAGAGCATTCGAAAAAACCATATGGTATAATAGTTTACCTGATGGATTGGTCTATTTCGGAACATCGTTGTATTCTTATAAAGGTGATATGCAGCCAAACACAAAAATAGAAATAAAAGACGGAACCCGCAGTATATGCGCTTGTGCATTTTATGCTTGCGGCTCTCGTTTAGCTTCAGTTACTATTCCGGACAGTGTTACATTTATTGGTAGTCATGCGTTTTCCGATTGTGCAGGATTAACATCAGTTACCATTCCGGACAGCGTTACATTTATTGGTGGTTATGCATTTGGTGGTTGTACAGGATTAACTTCGGTTATCATTCCGGATAGTATTACTTCCATTAGTAGTTTCTTAATTTCCGGTTGTACAGGATTAACTTCGATAAACATTCCGGATAGTGTTACTGATATTGGAGATTATGCATTTAAAGATTGTACAGGATTAACTTCAATAAACATTCCGGATAGTGTTACTGATATTGGAAATTATGCATTTGAAAATTGTACAGGATTAACTTCAATAAACATTTCGGATAGTGTTACTGATATTGGAGATTATGCATTTAAAGATTGTACTGGATTACAATCAATAATAATTCCAAATAGTGTGTCTCTCATTAAAAATGGTGCATTTAAAAACTGTACTGGTTTAACATCAATGACTATACCGGATTCAATAACTTCAATTAATTACAGGTTGTTTGAGGATTGTTCAGGATTAGAATCGATAATCTTACCAGACAGCATAACTTCTATTAAATATTCTGCATTTGGAAATTGTTCTGAATTAAAATCAATAGCTATTCCAAATGGTGTTGATACGATTTCTGATTATACTTTTCTAAATTGTTCCGGACTGATAACTGTTACGATTCCTGAGAGCGTTCGTTATTTTGAAGGAAATCCTTTTGAGGGATGTGATAATTTCAGTATCGCAGGATATAAAAATTCCTGTGCTGAGGAGTATGCTGAGAGAAATAATATACCCTTTATTGATTTGAAAAATAAATTAACAGGTGATATAAACGCAGACGGGAAAGTAAGTGTTATAGATTTTTTAATTATGGAGAATGAATTGATGAATCTTGATTCAACAATCTATAATACAGAGTTAGACATGAATTCAGATGGAAAATTTAATATTTTTGATTTGCTTCGTTTAAAGAAAATACTATTAAATATCTAAGATGGATGTACTTTGGAACGATGGAGCTATTGCAGTACAATCTGGAAAGAAAATTTTTTTAATATTGTCTGATGAGGGCAAAATCAAACCACTACTTGAAGTAGTGGTTAGTGACTTTTCTGTTTCAGTGGAATACCATGACAACATTAGCGAGAAAGAGGGACTTATGGAAAATACAAGAATACATCAGATAAAAGTTGATTTTAATGTTACGCCGGAGATACTGCGCTATGTGTATGTTTATATTATCGAAGCAAAGCACTGCTATCTTATTGATTCGGGAGTATCTGGCTGTGAAAAACAAATACTGAATTACCTCACAGGCATTGGCAGGAGTGCAGAAGACGTAAAAGGTATAATGCCATTGCTTTTCTGGATAAGGGGCAGGACCTGCCTGCTTTGATTGATGAAGTTTGTCAGGAACTTAATATGGTATTTCTGAAATCAAATCCGCTGTTTGCGACAACAATAAACTGTTTTAGGTAGTGAGATAATTAATGTTTGATATTTTCTGATGTAATATCACCTGGTACTAAACTATCTTTGAAAACGAATTATAAAGAAAGAATGTTTTGGGAAAACAAATTACTTACATATGTTAAAATATCACCAAAAGAGGGATGTGCTTTGGAACAATGGAGAGAACAATTAAAAAAATATCCAACACGCTATTGGAGCAGAATTGAAATAGAAGAAATAGTAAAGGAAAACAAAATTGACAGAAATCGTTTTTATGAGTATTCAAAAAATAAGTATTATCAAGTAATAAAAAGATTTTATTATTCATTTGTGGATTATAAGAATCATTCTCATATTCGATTAGATTATTTATGGTTGCATTTCAGGAAAGACCTTAAATTATTACATAGAGAATACATTAGCGATGATTATATTATTTCGTTAAATAGAAGCATAGAGCTATTGCAGTACAATTGGGAAAGAAAAGTTTTTTTAATATTGTCTGATGGTTGGGTTTATGAGGGATTTATAGATGAAATCATATCGGTACTTGCTGAAACAGATGGCATTATTGAAGATTTCTATATAGTCACTCCTGAATATAACAAATTATTAGTGTATTGTAATGACGGAGATTGTATATCAATTTATGAGAAATAAGAGGAGAAAATAATCAGGCAGTGGAACTCCGTATATATGGGGAAAAAGAGTATCTTATAGCGTCCCGTAAATAAAACCCTGGCGCAGTAATTTTTGCTCCCTTGAAAAGGAGGCTGTCAGCGCAGCTGACTGGGGGATTATTCCTGTGCAAATTCTAGTTTACTGGAAAGTCAGGTTTGCTGGCCTATTGCGCATCATCATACTTACGATTAATTTTCTTGACAAACAGCACAAAATTATATAAAATAAATATATAAATACTTCTGATATTAACAAAGGCAAAACACGTGAAAGTGTGTGACGCAAAGCTATAGGGACTGTGGAATGTCAGCCAGCTGCATTTATATGTTTAGTAGGTAACACCGCAGGTATTATTGCTTGCGGTGATTTTTTTATGAAAGTGGGGATATTTATATGGAGAAACGAAGAAAATCCATCAAAAAGATATTATCATTTTGAAGATAAAACAGCAGAATATATCAGGCGGAGCGGCAATCATGTATTGTACAGAGTAACTCCTGTATTTGATGGCAGTAATCTTGTTGCCAGCGGAGTGCTTATGGAAGCTTTATCTGTTGAAGATAACGGTTCCGGTTTAAGTTTCTGCGTTTTCTGTTACAATGTTCAGCCGGGAATAGGTATAAATTATTCTGATGGTGAAAGCTGGATTACAGAAGAACCAGTTCAGACAGAGCCTGAAGAGATTAAACAGGAGACCGTTTCTGAAACTGAGAATACCGGACAACAGTATATTCTTAATACCAATACAAAGGAATTTCATTACCCGTCATGCAGATCTGTTTCTCAGATGAAAGAGGAGAATAAAAAAGAGTACACAGGTACCAGAGATGAGGTAATCAATCAGGGATATTCGGCTTGTAAGAACTGTAATCCATAAATAAACCGGCAGTATTATTCATCCCTGACGGGTATAATTTATTCCTGAAAACAGATTTTTATAATATTGAACTTTAAGCCCTTGACATCTTCCTTGAATTATGTTAAAATAATATCAACAACAAATGTTGCAGATAGAAATTATTTATGCAAACGGGGGTAAAATATATGGTAACAACTGCTGACAGAGGAAGACTCATTACATGCCGGATTCGAAAAGGAAGTTCAGATCAGATACAGAGACATGCCGCAGTTGAAGATATGAACTATGTTATTTCCGGAACGGGAAAAGCAATATGCAACGGAACAGAAAGCATTATTTCAGCGGGCGGATATCTTACTTTTAAAAGCGGGTCAAATTACAGCATAAAAAATACAGGTGACGAGGATCTGGTGCTGCTGAGCTTTGTGAAGGAAGCCTGACATTAACAGAAAGGGGACGACATATGCGACATAAGGATGCGGAACTGCTTGAAGCAATGTATGATTATGTTGTGCAGTATAAAAAGATGAACAGTATATCGCCATCCTACGGTGATATCGGAAATCATTTCGGGATAAACCGTTCTACAGCCTGCAGATATATGAAAGTGCTTGAACAGGAAGGAAAGCTGGAACTTCTCGGCCACAGAAGCGTGAGAATAACGGAAGAAACTAAAACTGATTCAGTGGTTCAGGTGCCTGTTCTCGGAAACATTGCCTGCGGAGCACCGATATTTGCAGACGGAAGAATTGATTCGTACATGGCTTTGTCTCAGTCTATAGTAAAAGGAAAAGAATGCTTTATAGTTACAGCGCAGGGTGACTCAATGATCAATGCAGGAATAAATGACGGAGACCTTGTTCTTGTTGAGGCTGCTTCAACTGCAGACGAAGGAAGCATAGTTGTTGCACTTATCGATGATGAAGCTACACTTAAAAGATTTTATATAGATAAGGACAATCAGAAAATATTACTTGTTCCTGAAAATGATAATTACGAAACAAGGATTGTTGATCATTGTATCATTCAGGGGATAGCGAGAAAAGTGATAAAGGATCTGGGATAAATTATGACAAAGGACAGCCAAAAACATAAATGTACCATTGAGAAATTCAATGCTGAATAATGATTTTAGATATAATAACTGTACAGGACGGATTGAGTTCCGCCCTGTACTTTTTTGAGAATATGGTTCAATATGCATTACGTAAAAATCCGGATTTCTTACTGTCTGTTCCACGGCATGTTTCCGTCAAGCCAGCCGTTTTCCTTCCAGTATATCGTTTCTGTTTTTGAAGAATTCCATCCGTTTTTATGCATCATTCCCATCATCATAAATATAAATCTGGTTTTAATTCCTGCTTTCGGATATTTTTCAGAACTAAGCTTTGCTGCTATTGCGGAGACGCCCTTATCTATTTTTCCCTTTTTATCCTTTGAGACACCGTCCCAGTTCATTGCCTGAACCGGTAGTCCATATTTATGTATTTCGGGAATACCCATATAAAATAAAGCATCCTGAACATCTTTCATTGCTGATTTTGGTGATGCACCTGCAGAAGTTGAGACGATAACGGCACGTTTACTGAACATGGATTTCAAAGGCTTGTGTGACATCCACATATCAAATGTCAAATCAAAAAATGATTTAAGGGGAGCTGACATATGCATACAGTATGTAGGTGTAGTTACAATGATAATATCTGCAGAGTCAATTGCATCAGTTATAACTTTCTTTTCAGCATAAAAAGGGCAGGCGGAAACATCTTCTATGCATTGATAGCATCCCGCACAAAAATGGTTTAAGTCACGCGGAAAGTAAAATTCTGTTATTTCATTCTGACCTGCTATCCTGTCAGCGATCATGCGTCCAATATGATAAGTGCTTCCTTTGTGGTTTTGTCCGTTAAGCATAACAATTTTTTTATTCATATTATTTTCCTCATAGTATTTATATATTTGATCTGTAGTTTTGTGTGCAATATTATAGTAAACGCAATAAATAAATTGCGTTTACTATTAGCCGATTTGCACGGAGA